>NZ_JAPNXR010000006.1:0-241052 GCF_030397615.1 Vibrio sp. 14N.309.X.WAT.E.F5
GATGACCTCAACCTTGGCAAGGTTGCGCTCTACCAACTGAGCTAGTATCGCATTTTCATTACTCTACGAAAGAGATAATGGAGGCGCCTCCCGGAGTCGAACCGAGGTCCACGGATTTGCAATCCGCTGCATAGCCACTCTGCCAAGGCGCCTTAGTAACTCCAATCGAATCGCTCATCGCCATCCTCTTGGGTACGGGATGCATTCTACGGATTCGAGCGTTTGAGTCAATATTATTTTTGTATTTTTAATTCGTTTGAATAGATTTCATACGAAACAGGCTAAATAGCTGACTTTGTGTGCAAAGCACTTTGTGGACAGGCTATTCAAAGGAGATCTATATCACATTAGATATCCACTATTGATAACTTAACCTTAGGTTAAAGATCAAAAAAGCGAGCCTCAGCTCGCTTCTTCATCAATGGTGTTTTTCGTCTAACAAATCATCTTTGGCGGCCATCAAGTATTGCGCCATTGACCAGTAAGTAAGAACGGTTGCAACATAGAGTGCAATGTAACCCACCCAAATCATCCAGTCGTCGTATCGCCAGATAAGTACCCAAAGAGCAAACATCTGAGAAACGGTTTTCACTTTACCAACCCAAGATACCGCAACGCTTGCACGTTTGCCGATTTCAGCCATCCATTCACGAAGCGCCGAGATGATAATTTCACGACCAATCATGGTCACCGCAGGAATAGTCACCCAGATCGAGTGATAGTGCTCGGTAACTAAGATAAGAGCAGTAGCAACGAGCACTTTATCCGCCACAGGGTCAATAAAGGCACCAAAGCGAGACGTTTGTCCGAGTTTACGAGCCAGCATGCCATCTAGCCAGTCAGTAAAACCCGCTACCCAAAACACCATTGCAGCAGCAAAAGGAGCCCATTCATAAGGTAGGTAAAAAACAACAACGAATACTGGGATTAAAAATAGTCTCAGTAAGGACAAAATGTTAGGTATATTCAAACGCATATTATTAGGCTCTTATCAATTGCGCTTTAATGGTGCGGGATTTTTACTATTGTTTCAATGCTTGATAAATGTTTTCTGCCAAAGAATGACTAATGCCCGGCACTTTGGCTATTTCTTCGACAGTTGCACGCTTAAGTTCTTGTAAACCACCCATATATTTCAACAAAGATTGACGACGTTTCGGTCCTACCCCTTCGATTCCTTCCAAAGCACTGGTTCGGCGAGTTTTACCTCGTTTCGCTCTGTGCCCTGCTATCGCGTGATTATGACTTTCATCACGGATGTGCTGGATAAGATGCAACGCTGGTGCATCGCTTGGTAAGTTAAATTCCTCACCTTCAAGAGTAACTAAGGTTTCTAAACCCGGCTTACGGGTCACACCTTTCGCGATACCCATCATTCTTGGTCGAAATGGCCAATCACCCCAATATTGAGAAACAATCTCGTGAGCGCGATTCAGTTGCCCCTTACCACCATCGATAAAGATGATATCAGGGATCTTATCGACATCGAGTTGTTTGGAATACCGTTTCTCAAGGGCCTGAGCCATCGCCGCGTAATCATCACCTCCAGTAATTCCGGTGATGTTGTAACGACGGTATTCGGGTTTAACAGGGCCTTCCTGATTGAACACCACACAAGACGCTATAGTACTTTCACCCATGGTATGACTGATATCAAAACATTCCATCCGTTTAATCGCATCCATCGACAACACTTCTTGAAGCTCTTTGAAGCGCTGATTGATGGTCATCTTATGATTAATCTTGGTGGTAATTGCCGTTAGCGCGTTGGTATTCGACAACTTAAGGTAACGACCACGAGTGCCTGAAGGATTGGTATTGAAGTGAATCTTACGACCCGCCACTTCACACAAAGCTTCTTGAATCGGTGTGACATCTTCCATCAAATCGGCATTAAGAATTAGACGCGTTGGGATGGTTCTTGCTTCATTATGCGCCAAATAATATTGACTTAAAAAGCTCGAAAAGACCTCTTCTCGCACCGTATTGTTGGGAATTTTAGGGAAATGGCTTCGACTGCCCAAAACTTTACCTTGGCGAATCATCAAGATATGGATACAAGCAACGCCATTTTCTTGAGCAAACCCCAACACGTCCATATCTTCCATAGAATCGTCAGATACGTACTGTTGCTCTTGTACACGTCGAATCGCTTGGATTTGATCGCGGAAAGCAGCAGCTTGTTCAAAGCGAAGCTCACGACTTGCCTTGTCCATCTTGTCGATGAGTGTCTCAAGTACGAGCTTATCCTTCCCTTGAAGGAACAAACGAACATAGTCGATAAGCTCGCTGTACTCTTCATCAGAGATAATAGAGCTAACACAAGGCGCAGCACAACGACCAATCTGGTACATCAAACACGGGCGTGTTCTGTTCGCATAAACCGTGTCTTCACACTGGCGAGCAGGAAAAATCTTTTGTATTAGGTGTAGCGTCTCACGCACAGCGCCGGAATCAGGGTAAGGACCAAAGTATTCGCCCTTTTTCTTCTTAGCACCACGATGCATCGACAAACGAGGATGCTTGTGACCGCTAATAAAAATATAAGGGTACGACTTATCATCACGCAGAAGTACGTTGTATTTCGGTAAATACTGCTTGATGTAGTTGTGCTCAAGGATAAGAGCTTCAGTTTCCGTATGCGTAACAGTGACATCGATTTTGTCGATATTGCTGACTAAAGCGCGTGTTTTTTCACTGTCGACTTTTTTACGGAAATAACTGGAAAGGCGTTTTTTGAGGTTCTTAGCTTTACCGACGTAGATAACAACAGCCTCGGCGTTATACATCCGATAAACGCCGGGCTGTTCTGTTACTGTCTTAAGGAATGAGACTGAGTCAAACAAGTTGGTCACTATAAGATCTCAGAGTTAAAGGGTCTCAGTATCTAACATTCCATGTCTAATCGCTAAATGCGTAAGCTCTACATCACCGCTGATGTCGAGTTTACTGAACAGTCGGTAGCGGTAGCTGTTAACTGTTTTAGGACTTAGATTGAGTTGTTCTGAAATATCCGTCACTTTCTGACCTTTGGTAATCATCATCATGATTTGAAGTTCACGTTCAGATAGATCAGCGAATGGATTTTCAGACGCAGGCGAGAATTGGCTTAAAGCCATCTGCTGCGCAATTTCTGGTGAAATGTATCGTTGGCCACTATTAACCACTCGAATGGCATTTACCATCTCGTCCGGACCTGCACCTTTAGTAAGGTAACCTGCAGCTCCAGCTTGCATCACTTTAGTTGGAAACGGATTTTCCGTATGAACAGTTAAAACGATGATTTTAACATCAGGGTTGAAACGCAAGATTTTCTTGGTTGCTTCTAAGCCACCAATACCAGGCATATTCATATCCATCAAAATAACGTCAGTATTATTAGTACGACACCATTTTGCAGCATCTTCACCGCTTTCAGCTTCCCCTGCTACGTTCATCCCACGGACGTCTTCAATAATACGTCGTATCCCTGTGCGAACCAGCTCGTGATCATCTACAAGGAAAACATTTATCAAACTTGTATCTCCACACTATTAATTGGCTCTGCAACCACTGTGTCGTTTCATCTATTTGAAACAATTAAACAAAGGAACAACGGGTCGCAGCATTGTGTATATCTTAACTCAATTACTAAATAAAATCTCTGTTGAATATGTGTCGAAACACTAACTTTAGCAAGTACTTATTTATAAATAAGCCAACTAAAACAACAAGCTTTAGGTAAAAATCAACTAGTTAAAACAACACCCAATAAAATTACACAAGATAAAGAGATTTTCAATACCATTGAATCTCGATTCATTACAATTTCACTCTTTTGCTTATTAAGTCCCGTTATTCTTCTCCAATTCTCAAAATATAGAGACTATTTTCGTTTGCTGTTGTGCGTGATGAGGCGCTAGATGGTAGTATTCCGCTCTCCATTTCAATAGGTTACTACATTGGATATTCAGCAAGGCTTTGTACTCACAAGACAAGCGCGAGACTTTTCAGGGCGCACACAAATCGACTTGTGGTTAAGCACCCCTAAAGGCCCTACGCTACTGACTATTCAAAACGAAAAGCCTGTCTTTTTTGTTGCTCAATCTGATATCGAAACGTGCCAATCTATTGCCGATAAAGAGGCCATAGATTGTCAGTTTAAGCCTTTAGAGCTAGCAACATTTGACCAAACCCCTTTAGCCGCTTGTTACACTTCCTTATCGAGAAGCAGCTTCGGGTTAGCTCAAGCCTTTAACGGTGAAGAGATCCAAACCTTTGAAAGTGATATTCGACTGGCCGATCGTTTCTTGATGGAACGCTTTATCAAGGGCAGTATCGAATTCACAGGCACTATCACCTCAAAAAGACAGCATCGTAGAGTATCGAACGCAAAATGTCGAGCTGGCGATTACCTGCCAAACTTGTCTGTGGTTTCGCTTGATATTGAGTGTTCAGAAAAAGGTGTGCTTTATTCCATCGGCCTAGACAGTCCAATGGATAGCCGAGTGATAATGATTGGCGATCCACAAGAAGCAGACACCAATATCCAATGGGTTGCCAACGAGAAAGCGCTGCTTGAAGCCATGATTGCGTGGTTCTCCGAGTTTGACCCGGACATCATCATCGGTTGGAATGTCATTGATTTCGACTTTAGGCTGCTGCACAAGCGTTCGGAATGGAACGAAGTGAAACTCAGTATTGGTCGCGACAATCAACCGAGTTTCTTTCGTAGCTCAGCACAAAATCAGCAGGGCTTCATTACCATTCCTGGTCGCGTGGTTTTAGATGGTATCGATATGCTTAAAACAGCAACCTACCATTTCCGCTCTTGGTCTCTTGAGTCCGTCTCACAAGAGTTGCTGGGCGAAGGCAAAGACATTCATAATGTTCATGACCGCATGGATGAAATCAATCGAATGTTTAAGTTCGATAAACCTTCACTTGCCAAGTACAACCTTCAAGACTGTGTGCTAGTAAACCGAATCTTCGAACACACTCACCTACTCGATTTTGCTATTGAACGCTCTCGCTTAACTGGTGTTGAACTTGATCGCGTTGGCGGCTCTGTCGCTGCGTTTACTAACTTATACATGCCTCAGATACACCGAGCGGGTTACGTCGCGCCTAATTTGGAGCCCGAAAACTGGATCGCAAGCCCCGGTGGTTATGTGATGGATTCGATTCCCAACCTTTATGACTCGGTTTTGGTGCTCGATTTTAAGAGCCTTTACCCATCGATCATTCGCTCTTTCTTGATTGATCCGATGGGCCTGATTGAAGGGCTAAAGTTAGAGTTAGGCTCTGAAGAAGACCAAGCAGTGGCTGGGTTTCGTGGCGGTCAATTCCACCGCTCTAAGCACTTTCTACCGGAGATGATCGAAAATCTCTGGGCAGCGCGTGATGTCGCAAAGAAAAACAACGAGAAAGCTTTTTCTCAGGCGATTAAGATCATCATGAACTCTTTCTATGGCGTGCTAGGTTCTTCTGGTTGTCGTTTCTTTGATACTCGATTGGCATCCTCTATCACCATGCGCGGGCATGAGATCATGAAGCAAACCAAGGTTCTGATCGAAGATAAAGGGTATCAAGTGATCTACGGGGATACCGATTCAACGTTCGTGTCTCTTAATGGCAGTTTTGAGCAAGAACAAGCAGACGAGATTGGTCACTCCCTTGTTGCTTACATCAACGACTGGTGGACGAATCACCTTAAAGAGGTCTACAACCTCACCTCGATACTTGAATTGGAATACGAAACTCACTATCGCAAGTTTCTAATGCCGACCATTCGAGGCTCTGAGACAGGATCGAAGAAACGTTATGCAGGTCTAATCAATCAAGGTGACCAAGAGAAGATCATTTTTAAAGGCCTTGAAAGTGCACGAACCGATTGGACGCCCCTTGCACAACAGTTCCAACAGACGCTGTATGAGATGGTGTTTCACGACCAAGACCCAAGTGATTATGTTAGACAGTTTGTCGATGAAACATCCGCGGGCAAACACGATGATTTACTGGTGTATCAAAAGCGCTTGCGCCGTAAGTTGCATGAATACCAGAAGAACATTCCGCCACAGGTTCGCGCAGCAAGATTAGCCGATGAGATCAATGCTCAGCTCGGTCGCCCGCTTCAATACCAAAACAAAGGGCGTATTGAATATTTGATTACGCTGAGTGGCCCCGAGCCCAAGGAGTATTTGAAGAGCGGTATCGATTATCAACATTACATCGACAAGCAGATTAAACCGGTCGCAGAAGCTATTTTGCCGTTTATAGGACTGGATTTTGAAAGAGTCAGCGGGCAACAGTTAGGTCTGTTCTAGATTGAATCCTCATTTCGAGGCGACATTAGACTCGATATACCATTAAAACTCGATCCAGACATGAAAACGAGAAAAGCAGAGGAGTGCTTAACTCGCTCTGCTTTTTCATATCAATGGATAGCTTACGATCTTGATAGCTTACGACCCCCTACCCGATTCGAAACTCAGTTTTCTGATACTGCTTAACCAGCCATTCACCAAAGCCATCAAGAATACCTATTACTGAACGTTTAGGAATCGCACGCCCAGACAGCAAAATACCCAATCTTTGAATCTCAACTTCTTTCTCTGGATGGTATCTCAAGAACTGTTGACCGCACTCCATAGGTGCATCGAACCAATTCTTGTCTCGGTACATAACCAAAGAATAACTGGCTCGCAAAAGCTTCTTGGCAATAATCACCTGCGCGGCGACTTGTTGCTCAGGCGTTGTTGCTCGGGCAATCTTATTACGATAAACCGCTAACCAATTTTCCGCATCCATATTCCAATGCTTAGCAATTTCCCAACTCGTTTCGAAATCGCCATAGCAGTCTGATAAATCTTCACCATGCACACACACAGCTAAATGCTTGAGCATGAAGCCCCACGTAAAGATATTGTCGAAATCAACTATCTCGCTCACCAAGGTGGTTTTAATCGCCACTTGAGTGACCTGAGGGAAGCTCTTTTGGAAGCGCCACTTAATGGTATTCAGCAGCGTGGTTCGTTGTTCTTGGAAAGGACGATGGGTAACCACAACCACATCTAGATTCGAGCGACCGATAACGGCTTGCTTGCGTGCCACACTGCCATAAACATAGACACTGTGCAGATTAGAACCTAACCCACCTTTTAGAAAGGTAATCAGATCGTTAACCACAGGTTGAAATTCAGGTTGAAATGGCTGTGTTGGGTCAATAACAGGTAGCTGCATAGGTCGTTTCGGTAAATAAAATAATGATTTAACTGTCTCTCTATGATCGCTTAGGTGACTTTATGATTCAAGCTATTCCTATTTATAGCGTCTACGAGATATAATCACCGGATAGACCCAATAAGGACAAACACAAAATGCCTAGAGCAAGTGAGATTAAAAAAGGTTTTGCGATCAATGTTGATGGCAAAACAGTACTAGTTAAAGATATCGAAGTAACAACACCAGGTGGCCGTGGCGGTCAAAAGATTTACCGCTTCCGTGGTCACGATGTAGCAACTGGCGTTAAAACAGAAGTTCGTCACAAGGCTGACGAAATCGTTGAAACGATCGACGTAACTAAGCGTGCAGTGATGTTCTCTTACGTTGATGGCAACGAGTACATCTTCATGGATAACGAAGATTACACACAGTTCATCTTCAACGGTGAAATGATCGAAGACGAACTGCTGTTCATCAACGAAGATACGCAAGGTATGTACGCGATTCTTATCGACGGTACTGCGGCGACTCTTGAGCTACCAACTTCAGTTGAGCTAGTAATCGAAGAGACAGACCCTTCAATCAAAGGTGCTTCTGCTTCAGCTCGTACTAAGCCAGCTCGTCTGTCTACAGGCCTTACTGTTCAAGTTCCTGAGTACATTGCAACTGGCGACAAAGTTGTTGTGAACACAGCTGAACGTAAATACATGAACCGCGCAAGCTAAGATACTGATTATGACCGAAGCTAACGACCTAATGTCTTACGACGACGCAATTGACACTGCATACGACATCTTTCTAGAGATGGCTGCTGATAATCTTGAACCTGCAGACGTGATCTTATTCACGGCTCAGTTTGAAGATCGTGGCGCTGCAGAACTTGTTGAAACTGGTGACGATTGGGTTGAACATGTTGGCTTTGAAGTCGACAAAGAGATCTACGCTGAAGTACGCATTGGTCTTGTAAATGAAGCTGATGATGTCTTAGATGACGTATTCGCTCGTCTACTGATCAGCCGTGACCCTGAACACAAGTTCTGTCACATGTTGTGGAAACGCGACTAGGCTCTTCTTAAACCAGCTCAGAGTACTGAGCTGGTTTTCTTACGACTTCATAGCCTCATCACTTTACCAAACTGCAACTCTACAAAATTATGACCAAAGCAAAGACAGATACCCTATCCAAAGGCTATGCCTGTGTTGGATTAGTAAATCCCAAAACCCCTGAAAATGTTGGCTCAGTAATGCGAGCAGCTGGTTGCTACGGAGCAAACTCTGTATTTTATACTGGCACCCGTTATGACCACGCTCGACAATTTCATACCGACACCAAAGAAAAGCATCTTGAGTTGCCTTTGATTGGTGTTGAAGATCTTAAAGATATTATTCCTGTTGGCTGCGTGCCCATCGCGGTTGATTTGATAGAAGGCGCTAAGCCTCTACCTGATTATAAGCACCCACCTCGTGCTTTTTATATCTTCGGCCCTGAAGATGGGACTCTGAAAAAAGAGATCACGGACTTCTGTCGTGAAACCATCTACGTTCCGACTAATGGCTGCATGAACCTTGCTGCCGCGGTCAATGTTATTTTGTATGACCGCATGGCGAAGGGTGATAATTTTTCTAATCATTTGAAAGTGACCTAATATCAATCGTAGCGAGTCAGCCGAGCTGGCTAAGCACTTCTACCTGATCAAGCACTTCCACATGATTCGAACTGCGCCATATTCAAGACATAAAAAAACCTGCTAAGTGAGCAGGTTTTTTGTATTCGAAACGTTGGATTAAGCTATAGAACCCACGAAATTACTTACGCGATCTTGGCTTAGCCGGTTTAGCCGGGCGTCCGTTGTTCAGTTTAGGCTTTTTGGTAGACTGAGGTTTGCCATTGGTCGCTGGAGCACTACGACCTGAATCAGGTGTTGTTGTACCGCGAGTTGCAGGCTTCTTACGCTTAGTCTGGTTGCTACGACCTTTAGGAGCATTTGCGCGCTCTTCGTGACGCTTAACAGCACGACGAATTTTCTGGCTGCGAGAACGTTCACGCTTACGAGACGTATTTGCAGGATCAAGATCCAACAGTGTCTCTTTTTCTGGCTGAAGTTCAACAAGCTCACGCAAGTAGTTTACTTCTTGAAGATCTAGCTCTTTCCAACCGCCACGAGGCAGTTTCTTATCAAGGTAGATATCACCGTAACGTACACGTTTCAGACGGCTTACTGTTGTTTCTTGTGATTCCCAAAGACGACGAACCTCACGGTTACGACCTTCGTTAATTGCTACGTAGAAAGTATGGTTCATACCTTCACCGCCAGCGTAAACCACATCTTCGAAACGAGCCATACCATCTTCAAGTTGAACGCCACGAGTCACGTTCTTAACTTTTTGCTCGGTTACTTCACCAAATACACGTACTAGGTACTCACGCTCAACCTGACGGCTTGGGTGCATTAGGCGGTTTGCTAGTTCACCATCGGTTGTGAACAACAGTAGGCCTGATGTGTTTGCATCAAGACGACCAACTGAAATCCAACGAGAACCACGGATCTTAGGTAGACGATCGAAAACAGTACGGCGACCTTCAGGATCGTGACGAGTACAAAGCTCACCTTCAGGTTTGTAGTAAGCAAGTACACGACAAACCACTTCTTCAGAGGCTTTGCCTGTAATAGTGTGGCCATCGATACGGATCACTGAGTTCTCGTCTTCAAGACGCTCACCCAATTTCGCAACTTGACCGTTAACACTTACACGACCAGATTTGATTAAACCTTCTAGTTCACGACGAGAACCGTGACCAGCTCGCGCTAAAACCTTCTGTAATTTTTCGCTCATTTACTCTTTTCTACCTAATTGTCGTCTTCACAGACGTCGAATGAATTTTTCGCGACCAAATCGCGGTCGCGTATTATCGCAAATAACCTGCCAAAAAGCACTTGTTATTTACTCTGGCAGGTTTGCTGTTTCGTTACAGACTGTTAATCAGTAACGCTATTATTCAAACGGCGCTGGATCACCGGCACCACGACGTAAAACAACGGCGTCATCGTCACTGAAGTCAATAACCGTAGTAGGTTGCTCACCTAAGTAGCCGCCATTCAAAATGACATCAACCGCATGCTCTAGGCTGTCACGAATTTCTTCAGGATCCGATTCAGTTGTCTCGTTACCCGGAAGAATCAGAGACGTCGACATCAATGGCTCGCCCATTGCTTCTAGAAGATCTAGGGCAATTTTGTTGTCCGGTACACGAATACCGATCGTTTTACGCTTAGCGTTCATCAAACGCTTTGGCACTTCTTTTGTTGCTTTGAAAATAAACGTGTAAGCACCTGGCGTGTGCGCCTTAAGCAAACGGAAAGCCACGTTATCTACTCGTGCATACAGTGACAACTCAGAAAGATCACGGCATAACAAAGTGAAATTGTGCTTATCATCGATTCGACGAATTTTACAGATGCGTTCGAGTGCTTGTTTATTTTCAAGCTGACAACCCAGTGCATAACCTGAATCTGTTGGATAAACCACAACGCCGCCATTGCGAATAATCGCAACCGCTTGAGTAATTAAGCGCGCTTGTGGGTTATCTGGGTGTACATAAAAAAACTGGCTCATTGTTGATCCTCGTTATCGAATCTCTCGACTCTATCATCAGAAGGAGCTGGTTCACCTAAAGACTATTCAGATGGTGAAACCGTTTGAAACTCCCAATCTTTCCATACTTCTTCGACCCCAGAAGGTAGCCAGAGATTACGTCCAAGTTCCATCCATGGGGATGGGTAATGGAAGTCGCTGCCTTGGGAGGCTAATAGTTTGTATTGTATAGCATAATCCGCAAGTGTGCGTCTTTCTTGTTGTGCTTGCTGAGGTTGAGCCACTTCCATGGCGTCACCATTTGCTTCAACAAATGCAGCTAATAGACGCTTAACCCACTTGGCGGTAAGGCCATATCGCGCAGGGTGAGCTAATACCGCTTGGCCACCAGCTGCATGAATTGCCGTGACAGCATCACCCATTGAGCACCATGTTGGCGGCACATAACCTGGATTGTTGCGCGTAAGAAACTTTTTAAACACCTGCTGCATGGTTTTCGCGTAGCCATTGTCGACTAACCATTTCGCAAAGTGAGCTCGAGTAATTGGTGCATCACCTGCAATCAACTTAACCTCTTCCAACACACCTTCACGAGTCGCTTTCTCAAGACGTTGAGCAATCATCTCTGCACGTCCGACACGGTGTTGCTTCTGTTGTTCAATTAACGCTTTCAATTCTGGTGATTCAGGATCGACGTTTAACCCAACAATATGGATATCTTTGTTTTGCCAAACGGTTGAGATCTCGATGCCGTTAATCAACTGAATAGGAAGATTGTTATCAGCAATATAGCTGCGTGCTTCTGCAAGCCCATCAGTCGTATCATGATCTGTAATCGCTAACGCTTCGATGTTAAAGCCTAGCGCTCGGTCAATCAGTTCAGGTGGAGTAAGTCGGCCATCTGAGGCTGTTGTATGACTATGTAGATCAATTCTCATATATTCTTTTTCATTGTTTTCAATTTTTATCGTTATATTTGTGTCAACGCACTTGACCTGCAAGCGCAAAACTAGTTAACTAGTACACAAATACGAAGTATCACATTTGATAGGTTCACTATGTTACAAGAATTTAACCAAAACCATAAAGATAAAGTTTTAGAACTTTCTTCAGTAGAAGCAAGTTCAGAGCTTAATTGGTGGCGCACTTGGACAAGTTCTTGGTGGGCCAACGTGTACTTCTAATTAAACAGTTTGTTTATAAAAAAGTTATCACTAAGCCCGCTTTCATAGCGGGCTTTTTAATTTGTCGAACATCTCACATTCAACTGACTAACAAATCAACGAATTGACCATATTCTAGATTGGGTGAAAGGTATCTTTATGCGACTATGTACGGCAGGAAATTTAAAGAATCATAAAGGAGGTCTTGTGAACAAGGCCATTGAAATCAAAAAGCTGGGAACCATTGAGGTCATCAATTCTTCCGTTCCTTACTCGCAAGATCCAACCAGTGTTTTTCATACTCTGTGTGAAAACAAAACAGATAGTCTGTTGTTGGAATCTGCTGAGATTGAATCTAAACAGAACCTGACAAGCCTACTCCTTATCGACTCTGCTGTTCGCATCGTATGTCGCGGACATGAAGTAACCTTTCAAGCGTTGACTCAAAATGGTCAAGCGCTAATCGAACACCTAGCTCAAAACGTTAAAACAGAGATAAAATCTGACCTTACGGATAACGTATTGACGCTGACTTTTGTCGAACCAAGCAACGAATTAGACGAAGATTCACGTTTAAGAGAAGCGTCTTCATTCGATGCACTGCGTTTGGTTCAACACAGCTTTGAGCAAGACGCGGATAACAAGCACGCATTATTCATGGCTGGCCTATTCGCTTACGACATCGTGGCGAACTTTGAACCGCTAGGCGATGCTGAAGCGACCAACAACTGCCCTGACTTTGTTTTCTACGTTGCCGAGACTCTATTACGTTTCGACCACCAAGAAAACGAAGGCCTACTTCACGCGAGCTTGTTTGCTCAAGATGAAAGCATCAAAGCTCAATTAACTGAGCGCCTAGCCGACATTCAAACACAGTGTCAGTCATTGAAAGCCATCACCGAAGTAACGCCGCTCGACAACGTTGACGCAGTACCAAGCGTTTCAGATGAAGACTTCTGCCAAACGGTTCGTGATTTAAAAGAATACGTCGTTAAAGGCGATGTATTCCAAGTGGTACCTTCACGTCGCTTTACGCTACCTTGCCCTGCTCCACTGGCGGCTTACAAAGAACTCAAGCAAAGTAACCCAAGCCCTTACATGTTCTACATGCAAGATGAGCTGTTTACTCTGTTTGGTGCATCTCCAGAAAGCGCGCTGAAGTACGAAACTGAAACCAACCAAATCGAAATTTACCCAATTGCTGGTACTCGTCGTCGTGGTAAGCGCCCGAATGGCCAAATTGATTTCGACCTAGACAGCCGTATCGAACTTGAGCTGCGCACCGATAAGAAAGAAAACGCAGAGCACATGATGCTGGTCGACCTAGCGCGTAACGATGTGGCACGTATTGCAGAAGCCGGCACTCGACACGTAGCAGACTTGCTGAAAGTTGATCGCTACAGTCATGTGATGCACTTGGTTTCTCGTGTTGTTGGTCAGCTCCGTGAAGACTTAGATGCCCTGCACGCTTACCAAGCTTGTATGAACATGGGTACGCTAACGGGCGCACCAAAAATCCGCGCAATGCAGCTTATCCGAGACGTAGAAAAAACTCGTCGTGGTAGCTACGGTGGTGCAGTCGGTTACCTAACTGGTGAAGGCACGTTAGATACTTGTATCGTGATTCGCTCTGCTTACGTTGAAGATGGCGTGGCACAAGTACAAGCGGGCGCAGGTGTGGTATTCGACTCAGACCCACAAGCAGAAGCAGATGAAACTCGCGGCAAAGCTCAAGCGGTCATCTCTGCGATTCAAGCAGCTCATACTAAAAACCTAACAACTAAGAAGGAGTCGTAATCATGGCTGATATTGTATTCATCGATAACTTCGACTCGTTCACTTACAACCTTGTAGACCAGTTCCGTTCATTAGGTCACAGCGTGAAAATTTACCGTAACAACATTCCTGCAAAGGTCGTTGAAGCGGCGATCAATGAACTAGACAACCCTGTTGCATTGCTCTCGCCAGGCCCAGGCGCTCCGGCTGATGCGGGCTGCATGCCTGAGCTGATTCAGCTACTAAAAGGCAAAGTGCCAATGATTGGTATTTGCTTAGGCCACCAAGCAATTGTTGAAGCCTACGGCGGTACCGTTGCAGGCGCTGGCGAAATCATTCATGGTAAGGTGTCGATGATGGAACACCAAAATCATGCGACTTACCAAGGCTTACCTTCGCCGCTGGCTATCGCTCGCTACCACTCTTTAGTAGCAACGCATGTATCAGATAGCTTAACAGTGACAGCTGAAGTCGATGATTTGGTAATGTCTGTGGTTCAAGAACAAGACAAGGTTTGTGGATTCCAATTCCACCCTGAATCAATTATGACGACCTACGGTGCAACGCTTCTAGCAAACGCTATCGAATGGGCTCTTGAGAAACCTATTCATTTAGAGAAAAGCTCTCCCCTTGAGAAGACAGGAAAATAGGACGAAATCATGGAACAGATTAGTAAACTTTACGAACAGCAGTCTCTTACTCAAGAAGAAAGCCAACAGTTATTTGATGTGATCATCAAGGGTGAGCTAGACCCAATCTTGATGGCTTCTGCTCTGACTGCATTGAAAATCAAAGGCGAAACGCCTGATGAGATCGCTGGCGCGGCGAAAGCACTACTTGCGAACGCAAACCCGTTCCCGCGCCCTGATTACGATTTCGCAGACATCGTAGGTACAGGTGGCGACGGTCACAACACCATTAATATATCTACAACTTCTGCATTTGTAGCAGCAGCGTGTGGCTTAAAGGTCGCGAAGCACGGTAACCGTAGTGTATCGAGCAAATCAGGCTCTTCTGACCTACTGGATTCGTTTGGCATCAACCTAGCGATGACCGCGGAAGACACTCGTACGGCTGTCGATGAGCTTGGCGTAGCATTCCTATTTGCTCCGCAATACCACGGTGGCGTGCGTCACGCAATGCCTGTTCGTCAAACTATGAAAACACGTACTATCTTCAACATCCTTGGCCCACTGATTAACCCTGCTCGCCCTAACATCGAGCTAATGGGTGTTTACAGCAAAGAGCTAGTACGCCCTATCGCGGAAACCATGCTGCAAATGGGCATGAAGCGTGCTGCCGTTGTGCACGGTAGCGGCCTTGATGAAGTGGCTATTCATGGCGAAACCATCGTTGCTGAAATCAAAGACGGCGCAATTCACGAATACACAGTGACACCGGCAGACTTTGGTTTGAACACTCACCCTCTTGAAGCAATCAAGGGCGGCGAGCCAGAAGAAAACAAAGCCATCACAACAGATATCCTAACGGGTAAAGGCACTGAAGCCCAAGTTGGCGCAGTAGCCGTGAACGTTGCTCTATTGATGCGTCTATTTGGTCACGAAGATCTAAAAGCCAACGCACAGCAAGCGATTGACGCAATGAACTCTGGCAAAGCGTACGAGCTTGTACAAAAGCTTGCTGCACACGCCTAACGAACGACGAGACAAAGAACATGACACAGACTACCGATAAATTGTCGACCCACGTTTCAGTCAAAGAAGCTGAAATGGCGGAAGTACTAGCAAAAATCGTTCGTGATAAATACCAATGGGTTGAAGCGCGTAAGCAGACCCAACCACTGGACGAGTTTAAAGCGGCGTTAACCGCAACTGACCGCAGCTTTTATGATGCTCTGAGCGGCGAACAAACCGTTTTCATCACTGAATGTAAAAAGGCCTCTCCGTCAAAAGGTTTGATCCGTGACGAGTTTGATTTGGACTACATTGCATCGGTTTACAACAACCACGCCAACGCGATTTCAGTGCTGACAGACGAAAAATACTTCCAAGGTGACTTTGAGTTTTTGCCAAAGGTTCGCAGCATTGCTAAGCAACCTATCCTGTGTAAAGACTTCATGGTTGATACCTACCAGGTTTACTTAGCTCGTCACTACTCTGCAGATGCTATCTTGTTGATGCTATCAGTATTAGATGACGAAGAGTACCAAGCACTTGCTGAAGTTGCTCACTCGCTAGATATGGGTGTACTAACCGAAGTCAGTAACGAAGAAGAGCTTCACCGCGCAGTCACTTTAAAAGCAAAAGTGATCGGTATTAATAACCGTAACCTACGTGACCTTTCGACGGATCTGAACCGTACTAAAGAGTTGGCTCCGCTAGTTCGCGAACTGGCTCCAAACGCAGTCGTGATTTCAGAGTCTGGCATCTACACGCATCAACAAGTTCGTGACCTTTCAACATTTGCAGACGGCTTCCTAATCGGCAGCTCTCTTATGGCTGAAAAAAACCTAGAACTTGCGGTGCGTAAAGTAACCCTCGGTGAAAACAAGGTGTGTGGTTTAACTCACTCTGACGATGCCGCGAAGGCTTATCAAGCTGGTGCGGTATTCGGTGGTTTGATTTTCGTTGAAGCGTCTAAGCGTCATGTGGATATCGAAGCGGCTCGTTTAACTATGAGTGGCGCACCGCTGAACTACGTGGGTGTGTTCCAAAACCACAGCGTAGCAGACGTTACGAAAACGGTATCTGAGCTAGGCCTATTTGCTGTGCAACTGCACGGTGATGAATCTCAAGCATTTGTCGATGAGTTAAAACAATCACTACCTGAAAGCGTTGAGATTTGGAAAGCTTACGGTGTTGCTTACCGTGCTGAAAACGGCGCTAAAAGTGCGCTACCAGAATTACTGGAAAGCAACGTGACTCGTCACCTACTAGATACTAAAGTGGGTTCTCAAACGGGTGGTACAGGTCAGGCGTTCGATTGGAGCCTGATCAACAACCAAAGCGCAATCATGTTAGCAGGCGGCCTAAACCCAGAAAATGCTAACCAAGCAGCCAAGTTGGGTTGTTTAGGATTAGACCTAAACTCTGGCGTTGAATCAGCTCCGGGTAAAAAAGACGCAGACAAACTGCAACGCGCTTTTACAGCGATTCGTAATTACTAGTCCAAGTTCGGCTCTAGGAATTAGAAAGCAGAAACTAAAAACATATTTGTGAGCTTTGCTTCAGCGAAGCTCAAACAAGATTAAATGACTTGGTGTGAAGACACATCAATAGAATTGAAGGAATAACACAATGGCTAAACTCGATGCCTACTTCGGTGAATACGGTGGTCAATACGTACCGCAGATCCTAGTGCCAGCACTAGACCAACTAGAACAAGCATTTATCGATGCACAAGCCGATCCTGAGTTCCGCAGTGAATTCATGACGCTTCTGCAAGAGTACGCAGGTCGTCCAACGGCACTAACGCTAACGCGTAACCTGACTAAAGGTACAAAAACTAAACTGTACCTAAAGCGTGAAGATCTACTTCACGGCGGTGCTCACAAGACAAACCAAGTACTTGGTCAAGCGCTGCTAGCAAAACGTATGGGTAAGCAAGAAATCATCGCTGAAACAGGCGCAGGCCAACACGGTGTTGCCACTGCTCTAGCGTGTGCTCTACTAGGCCTTAAGTGTCGCGTTTACATGGGTGCAAAAGACGTTGAGCGTCAAAGCCCGAACGTATTCCGCATGAAGCTAATGGGCGCAGAGGTTATTCCTGTTCATTCTGGCTCTTCAACGCTAAAAGACGCATGTAACGAAGCACTACGTGACTGGTCTGCAACTTATGAAGACGCGCACTACCTGCTAGGTACTGCGGCTGGCCCTCACCCATTCCCAACGATTGTTCGTGATTTCCAACGCATGATCGGTGAAGAAACGAAGAACCAAATTCTAGCTCGTGAAGGTCGCCTTCCAGATGCCGTTATCGCTTGTGTTGGCGGTGGTTCAAACGCTATCGGCATGTTCGCTGATTTCATTGAAGAAGAGTCTGTTCGCCTAATCGGTGTAGAGCCTGCTGGTAAAGGTATTGATACCGACCAACACGGCGCGCCGCTTAAACACGGTAAAACAGGTATTTTCTTCGGTATGAAAGCCCCACTGATGCAAGATGAGAACGGCCAAGTAGAAGAGTCTTACTCTGTTTCTGCGGGTCTAGATTTCCCATCAGTTGGTCCTCAACACGCGCACCTAAATGCCATTGGCCGTGCTGAATACGACAACGTGACCGATGACGAAGCGCTAGAAGCGTTCCAATTGATTGCACGTAAAGAAGGTATTATCGCTGCGCTAGAGTCATCTCATGCTTTGGCTCATGCTGTTAAAATGGCTCACGACGACCCAGAGAAAGAACAGCTATTAGTCGTTAACTTATCTGGTCGCGGTGACAAAGACATTTTCTCTGTACACGACATTCTTAAAGAGAAAGGAGCATTATAATGGATCGCTATCAATCACTCTTCACTCGCTTAGCTGAAAAAAATCAGGGCGCATTTGTACCATTCGTAACGGTTGGCGATCCTAACCCTGAGCAGTCTCTTAAGATCATGGAAACCTTGGTTGAAGCGGGTGCTGACGCACTTGAGCTTGGTATCCCATTCTCTGATCCGCTTGCAGATGGCCCAACAATCCAAGGTGCGAACATTCGTGCTTTAGATTCTAAAGTAACGCCAGATGTGTGTTTTGATCTTATTGGTCAAATTCGCGCTAAATACCCAGAGCTACCAATCGGCCTACTGATGTACGCAAACTTGGTTTACGCACGTGGTATAGAAAACTTTTACGAACGCTGCGCAAAAGCAGGCATCGATTCAGTATTGATTGCTGATGTACCAACCAACGAGAGTGGCGAGTTTGTTGCTGCAGCTAAGAAGTTTGGTGTTCACCCAATCTTTATTGCTCCACCAACAGCAAGCGATGAAACACTTCAATCAGTTTCTGAGCTAGGTGGCGGTTACACATACCTACTTTCTCGCTCAGGCGTAACGGGTGCAGAAACAAAAGCGAACATGCCTGTGACTGCCCTACTTGATCGTTTGAACAAGTTCGATGCGCCACCAGCTCTTCTTGGTTTCGGTATCTCTGCTCCTGAACAAGTGAAAGAAGCGATTGTAGCTGGCGCTGCAGGTGCTATCTCTGGCTCAGCCGTTGTGAAAATCATTGAAAACAACGTTGAACAACCAGAAGCAATGCTTAAAGCACTTGCGGAGTTTGTTACGCCAATGAAAGCGGCTACGCAGAAATAATCGACGGTCACTAAATAGAACCAGCGATTCAAATACTAAAAGGCTCCACAACTGTGGAGCCTTTTTTATAACTCGTCATTCACGCTAACTACTCTTCAGCTTTCATCGCTTTCTTAATCGCTGCCTCATTGAGCGTCGCTTTGATCGGGTCGGTTATCTTCTCCACTAGATCGATGGGCATTGGAAAGATAATGGTGGAGGTTCTTTCGTTAGCCACCTCGGTTAGCGTTTGCATATATCGCAATTGAATGGCGTTGGGCGCTTGATTCAGCACTTCGGCCGCTTCCCGTAACTTTGAGGATGCTTCAAGCTCACCGGTTGCATGTATTACCTTAGCTCGACGAGAACGTTCCGCCTCGGCTTGTTTAGCAAGAGCACGCACCATACTGTCATCCAGATCAACATGCTTGATCTCGACATTGGCAATCTTGATTCCCCAGTTATCGGTGTGTTGATCCAGTATCGCTTGTAAGTCTCTATTAAGCTCTTCACGCTCGGACAACAGCTCGTCCAACTCATGTTGCCCAAGCACCGAACGCAGCGTTGTTTGTGAAAGTTGGCTGGTCGCTTCAAGGTAATTCTCAACGTTGTTGATCGCCATCTTCGGATCCAGCACTCGAAAATAGACCACAGCATTGACCTTCACAGACACATTATCTCTGGTGATCAAATCTTGCGTAGGTACGTCCAACACGATAGTTCGAAGATCCACTCGCACAATTTGTTGAATGAAGGGAATGATGATAATCAACCCCGGCCCTTTGACGCCGTAAAAGCGCCCGAGAAAGAACACCACTGCACGCTCGTACTCGCGCAGCACTCTGAACATGCTGGCTATCAACAAAATAACGAGCACAATGACAATACCTATAGTGTGTATAAACATAACCGCCCCCTAATGGTAACGATGGCTAAGCAATTAATAATTCAATAACGTTTGTCCTAGCAGTCCGCGCTAACAGTCCGCGCTAGCTAGGTTTCGATGATGTCTCATCGGGCAGCGCCTCCACATCCAACAACAACCCAGTCAGTTTGGTCACTCTAATAAGCTGTCCCGCTTGCAATTCACTCGCGCATTTGGCTTGCCAGATCTCACCTTCAACCAATACTCGCCCCGCACCGGGGAAGCCGCTCACTACTTTGCCAGTGTCGCCGACAACCGCTTCCATCCCCGTAGTCACCGGCTTGTTTCTCACTCGAACTAGCATAGAGATATTTACAACGATAAAAGCGACAGAGAATAGGCTAATACCGATAATTAACGGCAATGCGATTTGATAACCTGGCACTTCGGTATCCATCAACATGATCGAGCCCAATGTAAATGCGGCAACGCCACCCAAACCGAAAATACCGAAGCTCGGGCTAAAGGCCTCTGCGACCATCAAAGCAATTCCCAATAGGATTAAAGCAAGGCCCGCGTAACTCACCGGCAGCATTTGTAAGGAGTACATTGCCAATAACAGACAGATCCCCCCCAATACACCCGGTAGCCCGACGCCGGGGTTATAGAACTCAAGGAGCAAACCATAGATACCGATGAGCATCAGAATGTAAGCGACATTTGGATTTGTGATCACCGAAAGCAGACTAAAGCGCCAGTCTTGTTCTCGCTCGACAAAAGCAACATCACTAAGTTGGACTTCCTGACTGACACTGTTGATGGTGATGACGCGTCCGTTGCTCAGTTCAACCAATTGCTGAAGGTCGCTGGCAATAAAATCAATTACGTTAAGCGAGAGTGCATTCTCAGAATCCAAGCTGGCTGCCTCTCTTACCGCTTTTTCTGCCCATTCTTCGTTACGTTTGTGCAGCTTAGCCAAACTGACAATGTAAGCAGCTGCATCATTGATGACTTTCTTCTCCATCGCAGTGGTGGCTTTTACTTGGTCTGAGTTCTCTTGTTTCGTTGCGTCTTGCTCGCTCGCAGAAGTGTTGTCGTCTTTATTGGTATCGTCTTGAGGAGATAACGGATTAGTCGGCGCTTTGCCACCGCCAAGAGACACTGGGGTTGCTGCACCTAGATTAGTTCCGGGCGCCATAGAGGCGATATGGCTGGCAAGTAAAATATAGGTTCCGGCGCTCGCTGCTCGTGACCCCGCAGGCCCAACCCAAGTAGCGACTGGAATCGGTGACGTGGTGATGGATCGAATAATGTCACGCATCGACGAATCTAACCCGCCAGGCGTGTTCATTTTCAAAATAATGAGCTTTGCTTGCTCATCGTGAGCTTGTTCTATTTCTCTAGTGAGGTAATCACTGGTCGCCGGACCTATCCCTCCGTTCACCTCAATCACCCAGACATCATCGGCCTGAGCAAACACTGAGCTGAACAACAGAAGAAACGCAAACAAGTACTTTAATATAAAAGTCATAGCCCCTCTCCTTACAACTGAGATGCTAGATAGACGTTTTATTTAAAGCGCAGAGGTAACATCTTGGTAATAAATAAATACCTTAAGCATAGTTCAGGCTAAATTTCACACAACACGTACCTGTGGATTCACCCCAACATAAACGTTCAAAAAACACTCACAAATGAAATCAGAATGTTAATGGAACGTTTTCAACACCAACGCTTGTAAATCATTCACAGAATCTCCAGCGAGAAAGCTTTTATAAATGCAACAAATAACATCGCTATAAAAAACCAAGGCAAACGATTGCATTGTTGTGCAAAATCAACAAATGACATTAGACCACCTGTTTTTCAGAGACTTTTACCTCTGCTCATATTGATAAATGTAAAGGATACGTGTAAAACTCGTCGCGAAATATTAATCCAATGGTACATCGTACATTGGTGAGTAGTTCTGGGATTTTTATATTTAGTAGCACAGAGGTTATGGAAGTGTTAAAAGAAAAGAGTTTACTAAGCAACATCGGCATTCAAGTCGTTATTGCAATGATCATCGGTACTGTAGTCGGTGCGATGATGGGTGACAGCGCAACTATGTTCGCTCCACTGGGTGCTATCTTCATCAATTTGATCAAGATGCTGGTTATTCCTCTAGTCGCGGTTGCCCTAATTTCAGGTGCTGCAGGTCTAGGTAATAGCTCATCGGCTGGTAAAGTCGGTGTAACAACACTGGGTTACTTTGCACTAACGTCTGCACTTGCTGTAGCACTGGCGCTTGTAATGGGTGAAGTGTTCGAACCGGGTCGTGGTATCGATGTTTCTGGCGTTGAAGGTATGTTCTCTTCAGAATACGCTGCGAAAGGCGAACTTCCAACGTTCTGGGCAACCATCACTGGCATGATCCCTACCAACGTTTTCCAATCACTGAATGAAGCAAACATTCTGCAAATTCTCGTTTTCTGCTTATTCTTTGGTATTGCGATTTCTAAACAAGCAAAAGAGAAACGTGACCCTATCATCAACGGTGTAAATGCTATCGTTGACGCTATGGTATGGATGATCAACAAAGTTATGATCATTGCACCACTTGGCGTATTCGGCCTAATGGCTGAAGCAGTAGGTACGTTTGGTTTTGGCGCGCTAATGGTCGTGTTCAAGCTGTTCATTGTTTACATCGCTGCGATTCTTATCTTCGGCTTTGTTGCTTACCCACTGATGATTCAAATCTTCACTAAGACTTCAGCTAAGAAGTTCCTAGTGGCAATGAAGAAGCCTCAAGCGGTTGCACTATCAACAGCCTCTTCAATGGCGACACTACCAGTAACAATGGAAACGGTAGAGAAAGAACTTGGCGTTCGCAACTCTACGGCTTCATTCGTTCTGCCTCTTGGTGCGACGATCAACATGTCTGGTAACGCAATTTACTACGGCCTAGTTGCTATCTTCTTTGCACAGCTGTTCAACATCGACCTGTCTATGGGTGCTTACGTTGCTATCATCGTAACGTCTACGCTAGGCGCAGTTGGTCAAGCGGGTGTTCCAGGTCCTTCTTTCCTAGTGGTTGCGGTTCTTCTGGCAGCTGGTATCCCTATCGAAGGTCTACCTCTGTTGTTCGCTCTAGACCGTATCTTCGACATGATTCGTACTGCTCTGAACATCACTGGTGATGCAGCATGTGCAGTAATCGTTGATTCTCTAATCAAAGACGAAGAACAAGAAGCTGAGCTACAAAAGCAGCAAGCGTAAAGACGAAACGCTAAGTTGATGGTTGATTATTGATTGAATTGATACCGCTGACATAAACGAAAAAATCCGAGAGCCTCACAGCCCTCGGATTTTTGTTTTTGGTGTTCTAATTTTTAGGCGTTAGACGAATTATAAATCAGCGCCATAGATATCAAACGTGAAGTACTTAGCGGCAATTTTGTCATAGGTACCGTTCGCTCTGATCTCTTCAATCGCAGCATTGAATTGTTTAGCCAGTTTTGAATCTTGCTTCCTTAACGCTAGTGCCGTGCCTTCGCCAATGTAGGTTTTGTCGGTTACTGCTTTGCCTTTGAATTCAAAGCCCTCGCCTTCTTTCTTGTCTAAGAAAGCCAATGACAGTTGATCTGAGTTGCCGAAGGTTAGATCTAGGCGGCCGTTTTTCAGATCCAGATACACTTCATCTTGGCCAGTATAACGCTTAATGTTTGCCACATTGCCAAACTTGTCTGTTACGTAGCGATCGTGAATCGTACCTTGCTGAACACCGATAGTTTTGCCCGCTAAGCCTGCCTCATCTACGCTGAATTCCGCGCTTTTAGCAGCAACAAATACGGCTGGTGTTTGGTAGTACTTATCGGTAAACAAAATCTTGCGCTTACGCTCTTCGGTAATACGCATCGACGCCATGATCACATCTGACTTTCTTGCCAATAAGCTTGGAATTAGCGAGTCCCAACTTTGTGAAACCCAAGTACAATCGAGTTTGGCTTGCTCACACAGTGCATCAGCTATCTCAATATCAAACCCGACAGGCACACCATCACTGTTTTTGTAGTTGAATGGCGGATACGTAAAGTCTGACGCTAAACGGATTTCTTTCGCCTGTACTGTTGTACCAAGTAAAGCGGCCGCACAAGCGAGTCCTAGTATTATCTTTTTCATCATTGCCATCCTAGATATGATCTTTATCGAGTTGAGATTGAGTTTCTTTATGTTGAGATTGTTGAATTTGTTTGTCTTGCTGATTCTTTCTTATTTCGGTTTGGTAGCGTGAAAGTGACGCTATCACTTCCGCCATACTCTCTTGGCTACCAATACTGATTCGAACGCAATTACGTAAAGCCGGTTCGTGGTTTTGGTTCCTTGTTACAATGCCATCCTTCGTCAATACGCTAAACAGTTCATGCCCCGATTTTTGACGTAACAAAATGAAGTTGGTCGATGACGGATAAACGTGTTCAATAAAGTCGAACTGCATTAACTCCGCAGCAAACTGATTACGAATCTCTACCAATGTAGCGGTCGCCTGTTTCATCACGGCAACACGCTCATCAGACAAGGCCTCTAGTACGATCTGAGAAGAACAATCTGGCATTGGGTATGGCGGAATCAACTTCGATACGTATTGCATCACGTTGGGGCTAGCCAAAATAAAGCCACAACGTACAGCAGCTAGTCCAAACGCTTTAGATAAAGTGCGAATCACGACTAGATGCGGATAACGCTCAATAAGGCTCACGGCCGATGTCTGAGGTTCAAATTCAATATACGCTTCATCGACCACGACTAGCGATTTGCCCACGGTTCCTTCCAGTACCTCAATAAGGTCAGCTTTTGGAATTACGTTGCCCGTTGGGTTGTTTGGTGAACAAAGAAAGACAAGATTAACCAGTTCAGACTTCTGCACGATATCGGCGACATTAAGATTAAAGTCTTCTTGTAATGGTGAGTCTAATGTCTCGATAGCGAGTGCATCGGCGCAAAACTCGTACATTGCGTAAGTCGGAGAACAAATGAGGATATTGTCTTGTGCTGGTTTGCAAAAGGTTCTGATCAGTAAATCAATCGCTTCATCTGCACCACGAACGGCAACAGTCGCGGCATCAGTGTCACAGTAATCTTGATAAGCCTTGGCAATGTCTTGCGGTAAGAAATCAGGATAACGATTGTAACCTTGCTCACCTTCAAACAAAGCATTTTCCAGTTCATTGGCATTTAGCCAGACACGTCCATCGCCGCCAATTCTTCTTGCTGATTGATAAGGTATTAATTTTTTTACAGCCTGAGGCACTAAGCTATCAATAAAAGATGTCAAGAAGCTATCCCTTTCATGTAATTACGATTCTTTCACCACTGCTTTCATATTCAAAATATGTGACTTATGCACATATTAAATCACAAATGATGATTAAGTATTTATATTCAAACAGAACACTATTGATAAATGAATCGAAATAATCACATAATAGCCATGATAAAAAGTCATAGGTAAATTATGAATAAAACTCTCCCTTCAACAAAAACACTGCTTGCGTTCTTGTCGACGGCAAGGCATCTCAACTTTACACGTGCAGCACATGAGCTCAATGTCACGCAAGGTGCGGTAAGCCGTCAGGTGTTGTCGTTTGAAGAAAGTCTCGGGTGCGATCTTTTCTACCGACATGCTCGCGGGTTGTCATTAACACCTAAGGGAGAAGAACTGGTTCCGCTGATTCAAGATACCATCCAACAACTGCAATCGGCGTTAAATCAAGTTGCCAGCTCTCCATCGAAGATCAAACTCAACGCACCAAGTTGTATCACCTCTTGGCTATTGCCTAAGCTGATGTCTTTTCAGCAAGCCTACCCTGAGATTGATGTCGAACTCACGTCAACCATCAAGCACGTTTTCGAGCCAAGTTTTGATCCTTTTGATGCCGTCATTACCTATGGCAAGAAGCCAAGCCAACAATCGATTGTTAGCCAACTCTTGTTCAACGAGCAACTGGCGCCCGTCTGCCAAGCACAAAGTATTAAACCCAGTCACCTTGCCAGTGGTACCTCTTCTCTAATCAAACCACATAAGCTTGCTCAATACACATGGCTACACGCCAATAACGAGCAGAGTGACTGGCGACTTTGGTTAGAACATATTGGAAGTCATGACCTTTCAAGCAAGAAAAACCAGCAATTCGCAACACTCGATCAAGCGATGAACGCCGCAATACAAGGTTTTGGGATTGCGATTGGCGACATCACTCTCGCCAAGCAAGACATCGATTTAGGGAGATTGGTTAAGGTTAGTGAAGGAAGTATCTTTTCTGGCAACGGTTATTTTTTACTGCAACCTAAAAACCGTCAAAACCCTTCCCTATCAACTCTGGTTGACTGGCTTGTTGATTAACGGCCTATCAAAGTTGCCAATTCAAGACCATCAAAGCTTGAGTTGCTCGTCATAATGAGAATTTTACGATTCTCAAAATAAAACTATTTCTCGGTAGCTACGTATTGGTGTTTAGAGATTAGAACGGACGTTTATTTAACTAGTTGAAAAGAAAATTAATTCAACTTTTTACGTCAGAAATTCTATCCCAATGGATAAAATGGCATTCGAATTGCTTTGTCATAGATAACCCAACCAATATACAGCAGGTTGCATCAATAACATTGCAGCTTGTCACGGAGGATAGGCTATGACCTTACAAAGACATACATATTACGGCTTAATTCATCACGGAATTAAAACCTTATTAATGGATAGAATTGGCCACTTCACAGAACGCGAATATCACGAGTATCTTGATCTGACGACCGGAAAATCAACGTGTTTTGCGATGAGTGAGCAAGAGCTTGAAAACACTTTAGACACGTTGAAGAGTGAGGGCTACCTTGAAGATATCAAAAAACTGATCCCACGCTACCAAACATCGTCGATGCGGTGACAAGGAGTTCAAACAAAATAGTTTTGCAGCCAATTGTCTCGGGCTATTTAGCATCGAGGCAATTTTGGTTAGACTGTCTGCAACTCAACTAACTGGATACTCAGTGCCACATGAAGCAAATTCTTGATTTCATTCCTCTCATTATTTTCTTTGCGCTTTACAAGATGTACGACATCTACACGGCTACCGGTGCATTGATTGTTGCTTCCGCAGTACAAATCGTTTTGACATACGTCATCTACAAGAAAGTAGAGAAAATGCAGATCATCACATTTCTGATGGTTGCCGTATTTGGTGGCATGACCATCTTCTTGCATGACGACAATTTCATTAAGTGGAAAGTAACCATCGTTTATGCATTGTTCGCTATCGGCCTGACCGTCAGTCACCTAATGGGCAAGTCAGCGATTAAAGGCATGCTGGGTAAAGAGCTCTCTCTTCCGGAAGCGGTGTGGGGCAAGATCAACTGGGCTTGGACTCTGTTCTTCACATTGTGCGCAATCCTCAATGTTTACGTTGCTTTCAACCTGCCTTTGGATGTGTGGGTCAACTTCAAAGTGTTTGGCTTACTGATCGCTACTTTTGCATTTACCTTGCTGACAGGTGTCTACATCTACAAGCATCTACCAAAAGATCAGCATTTGCCAAAAGAACAGCAGAAAGAGTTAACGGATAAAAATACCGACGAGAAGTAACCCTTAGGGATGAGTCCCCATCCCCTTTTTGATACAATTATTATCAATATGCGATTTAACAGTGGCCAATGATACTCGTGATCATTGGCCACTGATTGTTTGTGTTCGGTGAATACGTTAAAAAACGCCCACCGCGAGTCCCGTAAACACATCTATTTAAATTTAAAACAATCAATACCATTAAGAGTACAACAATGACTATTCAATCAACTTTGAACCCGATTGGTTCTTTACTTCTTCGCACTTTGGCGATGCCCTCTGATACCAATGCAGCAGGCCAAATATTCGGTGGTTGGATAATGTCTCAACTGGATCTGGCTGGCGGAATATTGGCTAAAGAGATCTCAAACGGAAAAATAGTCACCGTGTCAGTATCAAGCATCGAATTCAAACAGCCAGTGTCGGTTGGCGATGTAGTCTGTGTTTATGGCGACTGCACCAAGATTGGCCGCAGCTCTATGAATATCGACCTAGAGGTATGGGTTAAGCCGGTACTTGATCACGGCATCGGAGATCGTTACAAGGTATGTGGCGCGACATTCAACTACGTTGCTGTAGACGAAAGCGGTAAACCTCGCCCAATCAACAAATAGTACTTTCGACAACTCTATCGTACTGTAAGGTCTTTAGTCATTTCGATTAAAAATGCTAAAGACCTTCTCACTCTGCCGCACCATTTCACAATTTCTTATCATTAGCTCTTCCAATACCCATTAGTTCGCGTAAATTAGCCAGATAACTAATTTAATCGCTCTAATTCAGTGAAGTAACATAAGGATATCTCAACATGTGGTACGTGATTTTTTCTCAAGACGTCGAAAATTCATTAGAAAAACGCCTAAGTGTTCGCCCACAACATCTAGAACGCCTACAAACACTTCACGATGAAGGTCGACTTCTAACAGCAGGTCCAATGCCAGCTATCGATTCAGATAACCCTGGTGAAGCGGGTTTCACGGGTTCTACTGTGATCGCTGAGTTCAACTCTTTAGAAGACGCACAAGCATGGGCTGACGCAGACCCGTACATTGATGCTGGCGTCTACCAAAACGTCGTTGTAAAACCATTCAAGAAAGTATTTTAACGTGAAAAAATGGATTATTGGCTCACTGGCAGCGGTTCTGCTTGCAGGCTGTGCTTCAAGCGAGCAAGACAAACAAAGACAGCTTGAAATGATGGCGCAGCACCGTGCGGGCGTTTTATCTGCAGGACTGCCGATTGAGTATGGCCCACTGTCAGTCATGCGTGTGCTTGCGAAAAACACCGTGATAGAGATCATGATGATTTACAACCAGGATGCAAAAGGTGCTAAGCCTTTAAACCAAGTTGTAGATATGAGTGTGAATAGCTACTGCACCAACTCAGAAGTAAGAGCAAACCTAGACATGGGCTTGGCTTACAACATCAAGATTCGCAACACTCGTGGACAATTGATGGTTGAGAAGCTGATCAGCAAAGATACTTGCCAGAGCAGCAGCTAGATTCGATATTCGAACAAGCATTAAACAAAAAGGCCTCGCATTTACGAGGCCTTTTTTGTAGTTCATCGTGGATTAGCGGGTAATCAAACCCTAGCGTTAGTTAAGCTTAAACTTCTGCTGATTCCCACTCTTTACGCAGTGTCTTAGTCGCCGAAACTAAGTTAGTTAGTGCGGCTTCTGTCTCTGCCCAGTTACGAGTCTTTAATCCACAATCTGGGTTTGCCCACAAACGTTCTGCTGGGATTTTTTCTGCCGCTTTCTTAAGTAAATCCACAATCCACTCTTCTGAAGGAATGTTTGGCGAGTGAATATCGTAAACACCGGGGCCAATCGCATTCGGGTAGTTGAACTCCTCAAACGCTTTCAGCAGTTCCATGTTCGAACGAGAGGTTTCAATGGTAATCACATCGGCGTCTAGCGCAGCCACTGAATCAATGATCTCGTTGAACTCGCTGTAACACATGTGCGTGTGGATCTGAGTCTCAGGCTTGGCACTCGCTGCTGAAATCTTAAAGGCATCCACTGCCCACTCTAAATATTCGGCATGGTCACGCTTTTTCAGTGGCAAACCTTCGCGAATAGCAGGCTCATCAATTTGAATAATGTTAATACCTGCGTCTTGCAAATCCGACACCTCATCGCGCAGCGCAAAAGCCAATTGATTGGTGATCTCTTTGCGTGAGATATCTTCACGTGGGAATGTCCAACATAAGATAGTGACAGGCCCTGTGAGCATGCCTTTCATCTGCTTTGAAGTCAGAGATTGAGCATAGGTAGACCATTCCACTGTCATCGGCTTTTCACGCTCAATATCCGCAACCACAATCGCTGGCTTCACACAGCGAGAGCCATAGCTTTGTACCCAACCAAACTTGGTGGTTTGAAAGCCTGCTAGGTTTTCTGCGAAATACTCCACCATGTCATTACGCTCAGCTTCACCATGCACAAGCACATCCAAATCGAGTGCTTCTTGACGTTTGACCGCATCCGCGATGTGGCCTTTTAGTGCGTTGGTGTATTCCGCTTCACTCAATTGACCAGTGCGGTAAGCACTACGCTGAACTCGGATCTCACCTGTTTGTGGGAATGAACCGATCGTTGTTGTTGGTAACAACGGTAAGCCGAGAACTTCAGACTGATGCGCCGCACGTTCTGCATAAGGCGCACTTCGCTCTGCTAGCGCTTTCGTGATGGTATTAAGGCGCTCTTGTACCTGAGGCTTATTCACATGAGTCGCGCTCTTACGAGCAGCAATTGGTTGGCTGTACGTCTCACACGCTAAAATGGCATTATGATCGCCATCTAACGCAGCCCCCAATAAACTCACCTCGGTCACTTTCTGCTTCGCGAAAGCAAACCAACTCTTCACTTCTTCGCTGAGCGAATCTTCTAACTCCAAATCTACCGGGCTATGCAGCAAAGAACATGAACTAGCCACCCACAGTTTGTCTCCTAGCTTCTCTTTCACTGGCTGTAGTCGCTCCAGCTGCGTGGCCAAATCAGCTCGCCACACATTACGACCGTTAATCGCCCCTGCAGAAAGCACCCAATCTTCCGGTAACTTGTTTACCACTTCATCAAGTTGCTGCGGTGCTGCAGCCAAGTCGATGTGTAAGCCGTTGACAGGCAGTTCTACGATTTTATCTAGCGTGTCAGTCACCGAATCAAAGTAAGTGGTAAGCAGCAGCTTTACATCGCCTTGAATCACTTGATAAGCCAGTTTGAATGAATCTACCCACTTAGTTTCAAGTTCCAGAGAGAGAATGGGTTCATCGATTTGAACCCACTCAACACCCAGCTTAGCGAGTTTTGCCAAAATAGCTTGGTAAGCGGTAAGAAGACGTGGAAGTAGAGATAAGCGGTCAAAGTCCTCTTCTACTTCTTTGCCTAAGTACAAGTAAGAGAGTGGTCCAAGAAGTACAGGCTTAACTTTGTGTCCTGCTTTTATCGCTTCGTTCACTTCATCAAACAGTTGCGGCCAACTTACTTCAAAAGAGTCATCTTTGCTGAACTCAGGAACAATGTAGTGATAATTGGTGTTGAACCACTTGGTCATGTCAGAAGCAGCTGAACTGTCTTTTGTGACATCATTCGACGTATGCGTACCACCGCAGCAAGTAGATTGAACTTGAGATTGACCACGACCAACTCGGAACAAGGTATCTAAATCTGGGAAAGCTTTTTCATCTTCAGAACCACCAGCATGACGCTTAGGTACATGGCCTAAAAGTAATGTCGTTGTTAGAACATGGTCGTACCATGCGAAGTCACCCGCAGTTGCAAAGCTAAGATTCGCGTCGGTTTGTACATTCCAGTTACGATTTCTTAGCTCGCTGCCAAGCTGCTTAAGCTCTGATTGGTTAATCTCACCACGCCAGTATTTTTCTAGTGTAAATTTAAGTTCGCGTTTTTCACCGATGCGTGGGTAGCCAAGAATATGCGTTGTTGTCGTCATGAGTCTGTTCCTTATTCGATAATTTTAATTTCCGGTCAGACTGCCTGTGATGATTTCATTTTTTACAAAGGCGTCTGGATGGCTAAACTATCGCCTTAATCCGATCTATGGACAACGTCCAAATATTCATCTTGTTTATTAATAATATTCATCTTGAATCATCCAAAGATGAACAGATTAAATCCATCTGGACATCTAGACGTTTACAAGAGAGAAAAAACACCGTAGGGTGATTATTAAGAAATATTGAATTGGCTTAGGGAATATGAGGAATACTCATGATAGAGCTTAAACACCTTCGAACATTGACCACCTTGAGAGACAGCGGATCGCTTACCGCAACTGCGACTTCTCTTCATCTGACTCAGTCGGCGCTTTCGCATCAATTGAAAGACCTTGAGGCTCGTATTGGCGGTCAGCTTTTCCTACGAAAAACTAGGCCCGTAAAGTTCACCTCTGAGGGTGAGATCTTGCTTAAGCTCGCAGATGAGATACAACCACGAATCGCCAAAGCAGAGAACGAACTCGCGAGCCTGAAAGAGGATGTGAATGGCCGATTGCACATGGCGATCGAGTGTCACTCCTGCTTCCAATGGTTAATGCCCGCTTTGAAGGAATACCAAGTTGCTTGGCCAAGCGTGACCCTAGATTTCTCGTCAGGGTTTGGCTTTGAACCTTTACCAGCTTTGATGGCCGGGGAATTGGACTTGGTGATCACCTCAGACATTCAGCCGCGTTCAGAGGTCCATTACGAACCGCTCTTTGATTTTGAAATGCGTTTAATCACCGCCATTAACTCCCCTTTGGCAGAAAAGCCAAGCATCGATCCGCAAGATCTTAGCGATATCACGATGCTCTCTTATCCAGTTCAAAAGCAGCGTCTTGATGTTGTGAAGCACTTTTTGCAACCGGCAGGCGTAGAGCCTAAGAAATGGAAACAGGCAGACAACACATTGATGTTGGTGCAGATGGTATCAGCAGGTCTAGGGGTTGCAGCCTTACCTAATTGGGCGATCAGTGAGTTTTCAAGACAAGGGTTAATCGCCAGTAAACCATTGGGCAACGGGCTTTCAAGACGATTGTTTGCTGCGGTAAGAAACTCTGAGAAAGACAAACGTTATCTGCAAGCTTTCTTTAGTACGGCAAGGCAGCAGAGTAAGAGTCACCTAGATGGCATTGAAGTTGTTTAACGGTATTTATTGTTAAGTTAAATGAACCTGCACTCGACATTAGATACAAGCTTCACAAGCAAGAGTCAGAAACAAAAAAGTCACAGATTATCTGTGACTTCTTTATTACCAATACCGACAACAGGCAATAAGTGTTAATTCGCGATAGAAGAAACTCTCATTGTGAGCTTATCTTGAGTAAGACTTGAACTGATTCGTCAGTGGGTCGTATTGATAGCCAAGCATATCGAGCTTACCGACGACACTTTCTATATCCATTTCATACATGCTGACCAGCTCTTCAAAACTATCGCATTCCAAACGAAGCTTTTCGTTGACGATCCCGAGCAAGATAATGCTATCGAAACCTTTGACGTTGCTTAAATCCATCCTGAACTCCTAACGAACACACGATTAGAATTAAGTTTAGAACGCTTACCAGTCCCATGCTTAAAAACAGATCACACTTCTTTCGCTACCACGGATTTAATCAACTAAAAGTTTCGCGAGCTCGGCAACCTCTTACAACGCCCAAACCGGTGTTAAGCCAATCACTGACGCTAATAACATCAGCAATGCTATCGTTAACTGCACCTTCTCAGGTGTTTTGGCAAACAGTAAATGCCAACACCAAACCACGATAGAAGAGATAAGCAAAGCAAAGCTAAACAACAAGGTTGAAATAACAGGTTCTAGTTGCGCCTCAGACAGTGAATAAACGTTAATCACGGTCGCCAACACCACCAGCATACCACTTAATACGCCCACGACAGGCAGAACGCGGTGAAATGCTTGTAAGCGCGTTCTTGCGATAGTCAGCAGTAAATGTCCGAAAGAAGCACCCAGTAAAGCCACCAACAACACAGTAGCGATAATACCAACTGGGTTTACCTGTTCGCTTGCTTGAATAGCAACGTATGACAGCGCCAAACCACACGCAAGATACATCACCCAGATAGGGCCTGAGTCACGTGTCTTCTTAGTTTGAACTTGCGAATAGAAGTAAAAGATAGCGAATACGATCAGAAACGCTTCAATTCTTAATGAAGCAACAGCAAGCCAAAGCACGCCAATCGCAGGTAACATCTTGTGAATACGGCCACGTTGACCAGGGCAAATATCACCCTTCACTAAGATTAAAGTTAAGATCAGTTGGGCTCCTAATAGCATGGGAGCAAATTGTACTAATAATGATTCGACCATTGTGGATCTACTTATTCAGACTTATTTTCGCGAATAATATCAAAAACTGCCCCGAACACTAATCAAAATCACAAATTAGCGACACGACTCAACGCTTCTACTATGCTGTTTTATGGTGTGGCGGGTGGACGTTAGCGGCTGGATCCAGAAAGACACCAGAACTAACAGGGGCATGTTCTACTGGCTAGTCTAGCCTCATGCCGCTATAATTCCCGCCTCAAAAATCAGAGGTTGAAATATGTACAGCGATATCACTCCTATTCACGAACACAAAAAATACTGGGCCGAGTGCTACGGAACAGCACCCTTTTTGCCTACCAGTAGAAAGGAGATGGATGCTCTTGGATGGGATAGCTGTGACATTATTATTGTAACTGGTGACGCTTATGTCGATCACCCGAGCTTTGGTATGGCTATCATTGGCCGTTTGCTTGAAGCTCAAGGTTTCCGCGTGGGCATCATTGCTCAACCAAAGTGGGACAGTAAAGATGCCTTCATGGAACTGGGTAGACCTAACCTATTCTTCGGCATCACTGCGGGTAACATGGATTCCATGATCAACCGCTACACCTCTGATCGCAAACTTCGTCACGACGATGCTTACACACCAAACAATGAAGGTGGTAAGCGTCCTGACCGTGCAACTCTGATTTATTCTCAACGTTGTCGTGAAGCTTACAAAGGCACACCAATCGTTCTTGGTGGCATTGAAGCAAGCTTACGTCGCGTTGCGCACTACGACTACTGGTCTGATAAAGTTCGTCGCTCTGTATTGTTTGATGCAAAAGCAGACATTCTTCTTTTCGGTAACGCTGAGCGTGCACTGGTTGAAGTCGCACACCGAATTGCCGACGGCGAAGATATGTCAACGCTGACAAATATTCGCGGTACTGCAATCAACCTGCCTGCAGCGCCTGAAGGTTACAAAATTATCGATTCTTCTCGTATCGAAAAACCGAACAAAGCCTACGTTCCGGTTAACCCGTACGAAGTAGAAACGCAGTGTGATACCAAGAAAGATGAAAAAGAAGAAGTAAAGGCGCAGCCAATTACGATTCGTCCTTCTCGTCACGATGCAAAAACAACCGCGGTTCGTATCCCTGGTTTCGAAAAGCTCAATAACGACCGTATTCTTTACGCTCACGCTAGCCGTATTCTGCACCTAGAGACTAACCCGTATTCGGGCCGTGCTCTTATTCAACGTCACGGTGACCGCGAGCTATGGGTAAACCAAGCGCCAATTCCTCTTGCAACTGAAGAGATGGATTACGTGTTTGGCCTTGCGTACAAGCGTGTTCCTCACCCGATGTATGGCAAAGCAAAGATTCCTGCATACGACATGATTAAAACTTCGGTTAACATCATGCGTGGTTGTTTTGGTGGTTGTTCTTTCTGTTCAATCACAGAGCACGAAGGTCGTATCATTCAGAACCGTTCGAAAGAATCGATCTTGGATGAAATCGAAGATATTAAAGATAAAGTACCTGGCTTTACCGGTACTATTTCTGATTTGGGTGGTCCAACGGCGAACATGTATCGCCTAGGTTGTTCTGATCCTAAAGCGGAAATCAACTGTCGTCGCCCATCATGTGTGTTCCCTAAAATCTGTGAAAAACTGAACACAGACCACCAGCACACCATTGACCTTTACCGCTCAGCGAGAAAGGTTCCGGGTATCAAGAAAGTGATGATCGCGTCAGGTGTTCGTTATGACCTTGCGATTGAGTCTCCAGAATACGTACGTGAGCTTGTAACTCATCACGTTGGTGGTTACTTAAAGATTGCTCCAGAGCATACTGAAAAAGGCCCTCTGGATCTGATGATGAAACCGGGCATGGGAACTTACGATCGTTTCAAAGAGATGTTCGAGAAGTACAGCGCTGAAGCTGGTAAGAAACAGTACCTAATTCCTTACTTCATCTCTGCTCACCCGGGCACTGAAGATGAAGACATGCTTAACCTTGCGTTGTGGCTGAAAAAGCACAACTACGAGTGTGACCAAGTACAGAACTTCTACCCATCGCCAATGTGTAATGCGACGTCGATGTACTACTCAGAGACCAACCCTCTGAAGCGCGTGAAATACAAAAAACGTGAAGATGTTCCAGTGCCTAAAGGTGATCGTCAACGTCGTCTGCATAAAGCACTGCTTCGTTACCACGATCCTGAGAACTGGAAGATCATCCGTGAAGCACTGATCAGCATGGGCAAAAAGCACCTAATTGGTGATAAAGCGAACTGCTTAGTCCCTGAAGAAGATTTTGAAGCTCAGACACCGGCACAGCGTCGTAAGTCTGGTCGTCACGGCTCACAACGTTTCGCAACTAAGCACAGTAAAGCTCAACCGGGTCTTGGCGGCGAAAGCCCACGTAACCATTCTAAGCCAGGTGGCAATAAGCCTAAACCGGGTGGTAAGAAGCCAACAGGTAGCCAAAACAACCGCAATCAGGGCAACGGAAAGCAGAACGGTAATGGAAATAAACCAGCGACTGGCTTCATCAAAAAAGCCCCTGCTAGCCAACAATCGCAAGGCAACGGCGGCGGAAATGGCAAGCCAAACCGCAGCAAAGCGGGTAATGGTCAAGGTGGTAAACCTGCAAGTAATGGCAAGAATCGCCAACGCGCAACACAGCGTTAATATAGCGACTTCATTTACTTGATTATCATAAAAATACAAAGCGCAGCTATTTAGCTGCGCTTTTTTGTACCTGTTACAAATGAACTACCCAAAGGTTTCACTTGGTTATGTGATTACAAGGGATTCTAGCGGGTAAAGACCCAATATTGACTAAACAGATAGTTAGTGACCATGCCTACCAAGATACCAACTGCCATGGCAATAAACACTGCCCCAGTAAACGCAGGCAGTAATTCAGTCATCAACTTAAAACATAGTAAATTAGGTACTGCCGATATCGACGCTGAGAACATGAACTTTTGCCACTGAATCAATTTTTGAGACCAATTACCCTGCCCTTTGAACCCAAAAGTCAGCACACGATTACCAAACCACGTTGTCGTTGCGGCTGCAATGAAGGAGCCAATTCGCGCATTCATTAAAGGCAACCCAATAACGTAATGGAGCAATGCAAACACAAAGCAGTCAACAACAAACCCGCCAACACCAACCACTGCGAACCGAACCATCTTGTGATGGGACTGAAGCCTTTGGCTTTGTGTATGAAGCTTGTTATTGATCATTCGCAGCCCTGAGTTAACGCTGAACATCACTTTCACTTCGAATGTGACTCAACGACAAATTTGGTTTGATGTTTTGGCTATGACAACTGAATAAAGCGCGCTTTACTTTGACCGTCGGTTCCAAAATACACGTTAATGCGTTGTCTTTGATCTTGATTTCGACTTCGGCTCTTTTACCAATCAAATAGAACTTGTCGATGCCATCGAGTTGCTCGATATCAAGTAGCTTCTTCGCTTGACCATGGCTATAAAATTGCCCAGAGAACGGTCGCTTCCCTACATAAAAACTCGGTGATGAATCGGTGATCTGTTCGAAGATGATACGGTCGCTTTTCTCGTTCGCCTTGCCTAAGTTCAGGTAAACCATCGCGATCATCAATAAGACGGGTAGAACTAAAGCCACGCTCGAGAACCACTTCTTATCTTTTTCCACTACGAGTATAGCAACCAACAAACCAAGAGCTGGAATACCCGGTAACACGTAAGCAGGAAGAATATTGCCCGCCATAGTGAAAAGAATCAGAGGAGAGACCAACCAACACACAAGGAATGAAAACAAGCCGCGATTTTCAGTATTAATTTCTGCAATTTTCTTACGTCGAGCAAACGCTAGTATAGGCAACACAATCGACCAAGGGGCCGCAGCTTGAATCCAGAATATCCAGATCATGCCTCGTGTTTCATCATGAGCGGAGCCGTAAAGGTCCCCTTCCCAGCCACTCACAACAAAACGCTTAAAGTGTTCGCCAACGATAAAGTAATCAATGAAACCCGGCGTTGCCATTTCCGCCATGATGTACCACGGTAAGGCAATCGCCAACATCACGCCTAAGCCCGACAACAGTGGAAAGCGTTGCCACAACACTTTGAAAGCACCAAAGAAGCCATGCTGTAATACTAACCAAGGGAAAACTGCGATGCCCATGATAACAATCGCTACAGGTCCTTTTGCAAGCAAGCCTAGTGCTAAACCAATGAAACCAACATAACCCCAAGCTCGATTAGTCTTCGCGCTCCCTTCTGCCTTTGAACCCTCTCCTCCTAACCAACATAGGTAAAAACCTAACATGGCAATGGTCATCGCCAAGGTTAACGCGATGTCTGTCATCACAGCACCCGCCGCAATTGAGAAAATACCGCATGTCGCCAACACTACCGCGGCAACCAACGCACTTTGCCCTGTTCGTTTGGCCATGTAAGCCGTCAACAAAATCGTTACGACACCCGCTAACCAATGAGGTGCGCGAACCGCAAATTCACTCAAGCCGAACAACTCAATACCGGCCGCGCTCATCCATGTGAACAACGGTGGCTTACCCCAGAAAGGAATGCCGTAATCAAACTGAGGTGTTAACCAATTGCCTGTTTCCACCATCAGACGAGCCATTTCGCCATAGCGTGCTTCGGTGGTGTCCATTAACGGGTATGTCGCCAGAGATAAAAGCCTTAGAACCAATGCAAAAGCCAACAAGTACCATAAGTGCGTTCGGTTCAGGCTCATGCTGACTCCTCTAATTTAAAATGTGTTTTTAATGCAGGTGTATCGACCACCGATTGGATCAGATACAAAGGACGATTCTTGGTTTCAATGAAAATACGACCTATGTACTCCCCCATTAAACCAATACTCAGAAGTTGAATGCCGCCAAGGGCAAGTTGAACGACCATCATTGATGGGTAACCCGTGATCGGCTCACCAAACATCATGGTTTTGAACACGATGACCATCCCATACACAAAAGCTGTTAGGGCGACGAGGCCGCCGACTGCCGTTGCAATACGCAGTGGTCGAATAGAAAACGAGGTGATGCCATCCATCGCCAAGCCGATAAGCTTCAAGTAGTTCCACTTGGTCTCACCACAAAAGCGAGCGTCGCGCTTAAATTGGAGCGTCGCTTGTCGGAAACCCGGCCATGAAAAAATGCCTTTCATGTAGCGATTACGTTCAGGAAGTTGATTGATATGATCGACGACTTCACGGCTCAACAGTCTGAAGTCACCGACATTTTCAGGAACATCGATCTTCGCAGCCACGTTCATGACTTTGTAAAAACTTGCCGCTGAAAACTTCTTAAACCACGTTTCACCATCACGCTTGCTGCGCTGCATATTGACCACGTCATAGCCTTCACGCCACTTGGCGATCATTTGCGGAATCAGCTCCGGTGGATCTTGTAAATCAGCATCTAATAGGATTACGGCTTGTCCACGACAATGCTCAAGGCCAGCGCTCATGGCTGACTCTTTACCAAAGTTGCGGCTTAAACCAATGACCGAGATTGAACTATTGATTGAAGTGAATGAACTCACCAAGTCCAAGCTGTTGTCTTTGCTGCCATCGTCGACATAAACAATCTCACTTGTGATCGGCAAGCTATCGAGAACCTTAGTGAGGCGAGAGTGGAACTCTTCCAACACCTCTTGTTCATCGTAGAAGGGAACAATGATAGACAGAGATACTGCAGGATTGATCTGCGATGTAGATATCTTAGGGCGGCTAATATGAAGTTCAGACATAATACGTTCTTCTATTTTTTAATCTGGAGCCAATCTACCCTCCCATAAGTGAAAGTTATGTTATTGACATATTTTTCACGCTCACTCAGGATAATGTTACTGTCTATTTCTGTATGAGAATCAAAATGAAACGAGTTCTATTAGTCGAAGATAACCGTGAAATTGCAGGTGTCTTGTTTGATTATTTTGAGTGTATTGGCATGGAACTCGATTACGCGGACAACGGCGAACTTGGCTTGCAACTCGCGATGGATAACTCGTTTGATATCATCATATTGGATCTGATGCTGCCAAGAATGGACGGCCTAACGGTTTGCAACAAGCTAAGAGACCAAGGTAATACAACCCCGATCCTTATGCTTACCGCACTGGATAGCCGTGAAGACATGTTGAAAGGCTTTGAACACGGTGCCGATGATTACCTCACCAAGCCTTTTGATTTAGATATTTTGGAAGCCAGAATGAACGCGCTGGTTCGTCGTTACCGAGGAAAAGTAGCCTCTTCTAAGCTGCAGTTCGGCGAGCTCACCATCGACCAAAAAATCCGTAAAGCTTACCGACAAGATAAGCTTCTTGCGCTCAACCCAACCACTTACACCATCCTTGAGATGCTTTGCCAAAGCGCACCTGAAGTAGTCACTCGTGAAGATATCTCGTACAAATTATGGGAAGAAGACGAACCCAACAATGATGTGTTACGCAGTCACATCTATCAATTGCGTAATCAACTCGACAAACCTTTCGACACCCAAATGTTGATTACTGTCCCTAAAGTAGGATTCCGTTTGGAGTCATCGAATTGATTTCAAATGTTCTCTCCAGCACCAAAACCCTAACTGGCCGCTTAGCGGTTTTCTTTGGGTTAATGGCCGTGATTGTATCTGCATTCGTCTATGTGGTGTTTATTGCCGCACTGTATTTGTCTGAAGATCGTGTTGGGGAAAAGCGCATTCTTATCGATCGCAACTACGCGGTTGGCTTATTCCAATCTGGAGAAAGTGGTGAGATTCGCATTGATGATCTCACAGTGGCATACAACGATCTGGCTTACATTCCAAAGAAATACACTAAATATATAGAAGGAAAAGATAGCTTTCTGGGCGAAGTTGGCGATGAACCCGAATCACGCATGGTGTATGTCGGTGAATATTCTGATGAAGGGAAAACCCACCCAATCGTTCTGTTGTCTGAAATCGATCGTGTCGAGTTTGATATCTATGAATTGGTGTATGCGACGACATTTATGTTAACGCTTCTCTCAATTCTGATATTCAGCTTTGGGGCATTACTCTATAGACTCTCCAAGCGTTTGATTGAACCATTCAACTCGCTCTCCGCCCAACTGGAATCGAATAAACTCAACCTAAACGAAGAGTTTGGCGTGAGTGACGATGCGGCGGTGGAATTTCGTCAACTGACCGATCAACTCAATCAATATCGCCGAGAAATCAACTCCCTGCTCAAGCGCGAACAAGCCTTTGCTCGCTACTCAAGTCATGAACTGAGAACCCCGCTGACGGTCGCTCGCGGGGCAAATAAATTACTACTTCGCAGCGAAACAACCGAGTTTCAATCTCGCCAAGTTGAACGTATTGATGACGCCATTGTTCAAATGTCAGAAATGGTCGATGCCCTGCTTGGTCTCGTTCGTTACGAAAGAAACAGCGACGATGCACCGCTGCGCTTGTTCACCCAGCAAGAATTAGAGACTATCGTTTCGAAAAACTCGTTGCAGGCAAAAGAGAAAGAAGTCGAAATTGCCTTACAGATTCAATCAGAACCAACCATCCAAGCCACCAGTACCATCATGAATATGTTGGTCGGAAACTTATTGAGAAATGCGATTGCTGCGACCAATAGCGGCACCGTAACTATCACTCTTTCCCAAGACACTCTTGTGATTGAAGACCAAGGAGAAGGCCTTCAGGAACAATACAACCCAAATGGTCATGGGCTAGGCTTGTTGATTGTCGATGACTTGTGTCAGCGCTTCCATTGGGACTTTGAATTGTTCAATCGTAGCTGTGGTGGCTGCACCGCGAAAATCGCCTTTCAAACCGATTCACCCTTGTCCATCTCAGAGCAAGTAAACTCGTAGCACTAAGCTCAATATCCGACGAAAACTTGATTTAGTTGGTTTACAGCACTCGCTCGCTACTAGATACTCGTTGGCCCTATTTGATTTAAAAATGCTGGCTCTTTAGTCAGCATTTTGTCTAAGTGCGATGAAACTAAATAATAGCCCTGTAACTCAGCATCAATACAACGACCACACCTTTTTCTTAAAGCGTGACGACCAGCTTCACTCCCACTTTTGCGGCAACAAAGCCCGAAAATTCATGAAGCTGTTGGAAGATGAGCAACCAGAAATCACCACTTTGATCAGCTATGGTTCTGCTCAGGCGAACTCTCTGTTCTCACTCTCCGCACTCGCAAAGATCAAAGGCTGGACGCTTGAGTTTTACATCGACCACCTTCCTCAATGGCTACAAGAACGCCCTACCGGTAATTACCGTGGTGCGATTGACCTTGGGGCTAAGGTTATTTCAACCAAAGAGATGGGCTCTGAACTTCATCCACAAGAATATATCGAACAAGTAAGACAACCAGACTCACACTGCATTGTTTTGCCAGAAGGTGGCCGCTCTCAGCTTTCTGAATATGGTGTAAAACAACTGGCGATGGAAATACTCAGCTGGACGCGCTTCGAAAACAAGCACGATTTCGTAGTTGCACTGCCCGCTGGTACTGGTAGCACAGCGCTTTATCTTCATAAACATTTGAAGCTGCACAACATCCCGGTTTTAACCTGTGCATGTGTTGGTGGCAGTGACTACTTAACGCAGCAGTTCAATGAGCTTGGCGAGACCGATCACCCGCAGATATTACCACTCAAAGCCAAGCATCACTTTGGTAAGTTGTATCAGCAGGATTACCAAACTTGGTTAGATCTACAAGAGCAAACCGACGTGGAGTTCGACCTACTGTATGACCCATTAATGTGGCAATGCTTGGAACAATGGCAAGAAGACAACCCGACCAAAACCATCATCTACATCCATCAAGGTGGCATCTTAGGCAACGAGTCGATGTTGCCGCGCTATCAGCGTAAATATCCAGATATGTGCAGCAGCACGACCAACGCTTCCTGGTAATTACTCTCCTTACTTCTAACTTCAGCTATTTGAACTTCCGTTTTCTGAAAACAACGGCAAACAGCCATCACACTTCATGCGTGATGGCTGTTTACCCCCTTCCCCTTCAATCTTTACCTCCACCGTTACACTTCAAATTAGAGACGGAAATCTGGCGAGAATCATCGCGTTATCTATACTTTCGATTGGAACGTCACCGTCACCGAAAGGAATAACGCATGCGAACACTCACCACGCTAGGCTTGTTTTCAGTTTTACTGCCCTTCTCTGCAATTTCTGGAGAAAACGTCACTTATCAAGTCGACGGTATGGACTACGAAGGTTATTGGAGTGAAGCCAGTGATCAGGCTCCTTTGGTGCTGCTAGTACATGATTGGGACGGCTTAACGGATTACGAAAAGAAACGTTCTGAGATGCTAAATGAACTGGGTTACAACGTGTTCGCCATCGACCTATTTGGCAAAGGTATCCGCCCAACCGAAGTGAAAGATAAAAAACAGCACACGGGCGAACTGTATAAAGACAGAGAAAAAATGCGTGCGCTACTTAATGCAGGTGCAATGGAAGCCAAACGGCTTGGCGGCAACTTAGATAACAACGTGATGATGGGATACTGCTTTGGCGGAGCCGCTGTGTTAGAAGCTGCGCGTGCGGGGATTCCTTCGAAAGCTTATGTCACCTTCCATGGTGGTTTATCAACACCGAAAGACCAAGATTACTCTCAGACTAAAGCCCCTGTCGTCGTGTTCCATGGCACAGCAGATTCGATGATTTCAATGGAAGATTTTGGCAGCCTAGCAGCCCAACTCGAATCGACTAAAGTCCCGCATGAAATGATCACTTATAGTGGAGCTCCACATGCCTTCACAGTATTCGGATCTAATAACTATCAACATGAAGCTGACCAGAAATCGTGGGAACGCTTTACTCATGTGTTAGAAACCACCACTAGATAAGCAGCAACACTAAAATCAAATTAGCCTATGTTTAATGATAAACATGGGCTAATTCGTATGACCAAGTATTTTGATGAGCTACAAGTAGCGATGAATACTCAAGTCATCAGTTTTGATATCACTCGTAGAGCCACTAACAACGCCTGCTAAGATCTTTCCTGAGCCACACGCCATTGTCCAACCCAAGGTCCCGTGCCCCGTATTAGTAAACAGATTCTTAATCGGTGTTTTACCGATAATAGGTGTGCCATCTGGCGTCATTGGCCTTAACCCAGTCCAGTATTCAGCCTTAGAAAAGTCCCCTGCTTGAGGAAAGAGATCTTTGATCACCATATCAATCGTGGCTTTGCGTTTTTCCGGTATCAGGTAATCAAAACCCGCGAGCTCTGCCGTCCCTGCAATGCGAATACGCTCATCAAATCGCGTCATCGCCACTTTGTAGGTTTCATCCATAACAGTCGAGGTTGGTGACTTATCTGCATTCACGATCGGTAGTGTTAGTGAATACCCTTTGACTGGATAAACCGGGACAGACAAGTCGACTTGTTTCAGCAGATCACGAGAATAACTTCCTGATGCAACTACGTAAGCGTCCGCTTTGAATACACCTTGAGTCGTTGTAATACTCTCGATGTTTTGATTCTGATGATTCAAACTTACCACTTCAGTATCAAACACGAACCTAACACCGAGTTGCTTGGCTTTCTCAGTCAAGGTTAAACAGAATTGATGGCAATCACCGGTTTCATCATGTGGTAAATACAGGCCACCCACCAGCTTATCTTTCACGTCTGTTAAGCCCGGTTCAATAGATAAGCACTGTTCAACATCAAACAACGAATGTTCGATTCCACTCTCTTTAAGCAGCTTCATATCCTGCTGAATGAAATCCAATTGTTTCTCGCTTCGAAACACTTGCAGTGTCCCTTTCTGCCGACCTTCATAAGCCAGTTCTTCACTGGTTCGCAGGTGAGTCAGGCAATCACGACTGTAATTTGCCACTCTCAGCATACGAGATTTATTCTGTGCGTATTTGGCTTCATTGCAATTGGCGAGCATCTTAGTCGCCCAAGAAACCAATTCAGGGGAAAGTGACGGTTTCACTTTTAGTGGCGCATGCTCTTGGGTTAACCATTTCATCGCTTTTAAAGGAATTCCGGGAGCGGCCCATGGGGAAGAGTAACCGTAAGAGATTTGGCCAGCATTCGCAAAACTGGTTTCCTTACCACTGCTATCTTGACGGTCGAAAACCGTCACCGAGTGGCCCTCTTTCGCCAAATACCATGCGCTAGTCAACCCAATAACACCACTGCCAATAACGATAACTTCCATTGCATCCGCCTTTTATGTCACGCAACATTCTTGTAACTTTCGGACACTTTATTGGGAGGGCATTGACTTAACAATACAGTTAGCGTTGATAAAAAGTCATCACTGCATGATAAAAAGAAATACGTGGGATTACAAAACAATAGCGTGAGCATCGCTACGCAAAAAAGACGTGTTCTCCATTAAGAAATCGAGGAAGGTTTCGGCTTGAAGACTCAGTTCTCTGCCTTTCAAAGATTGCACCTTAACGGTCGCTTTAGATAACACCTCAATCTCCGTTGGCACGACTTCTATACGGCCCGATTCTATCTCTTCGAGAACCGTCAGCTTAGGCATAAAAGTGACGCCAAGCCCCGCAACAACAAAGTTAGTCAGCGCAGTAACCGAGTTGGTTTGCAATTTAGGTTGGAGATTAAAATGCGACATTTGCTCGGCATGTTTCACTAATCGTCCCATACCAGTCGAAGTGTCTATTAAAGCCAGCGACACCTCTTTGATTTCTTGCAGCGTCACAGGTGTCTCTTTCATTGTTAGAAAGTGCCCTTTCGGGGCAATAAGTTCTAATGGGTGACTGCGTTCCACATGCGTTCGTAGTTTCGGGTGCGGCGCTGCTGCGTAAGTGATGGCAAAATCGATCTGCTGATCTTCAAGCATCTTAACTGCATCAAGAGCACCGGCTATTTCTATCGACAAGTTGATGTCTGGGTAACGGGTCATAAAGGTCTGCATCGGCTTAGACACTAAATTGGTGATGAACCCTTCACCTATCGCAATGCTGACGCTACCACCGGTCAGGTTTTTAAGCTTGGTCAATTGAGTTAATACTGCCGCCTCACCTCTTATAATGGTACGATAGTGATTCAACAACTCGTTTCCCGCTTCCGTTAAATAGGACTGACGGTTATTGCGCTCCCACACCTTCATCTCAACTTGATCTTCAAGTTGAGACAACATACGACTCACTGCTGCAGGATCAACATTCAACATCTTCGACGCTTTACGTAACGAACCGTATTTCGATAAAGCATTAAGGTATTCCAACGCGCGGATATTAAAGTGATGCATTCAACTTCCTTGTGATTCAAGTGACACTCAGAGCAAGCGTCTCATAAATTCGGCATGAACCTATATTCCAATTTGACGAGATAGGCCTTGCGCTCATCAACTTGTGCACCGAGTCACTTCAAGACAATGGTTGATTGACTATTTAGGTGTTTTATTTGTTCCTAATAAGACAAAGGCGACAACTTTCGTTATCGCCTTTTGAGTTGATGCTTCTTATCGGGCACAAGTATCTTCAATAATGAACTTAGGCATCAAGCACAAGGCTCGGTCGAATCAAATTATAGATACAATCTAGTTCATCACTTTTTTGAAACTGACGGTTGATAATACCACCAGCCATATGAGAATGACCGCCACCAAAGCCAATTCCTTTGTCGTTCAGTACCTTTCGAATAATCTTCGCCACATTGTTTTTTGAACACTCGGAACGAAGAGAAATGAAAGTTTTTTCACTATTTCTAGCCGTTAGAACGACGATATCAAGCTCATCGACGCCAAGTAGAAAATCACCTAGCACACCGAGCATATTTTTAGGACACCCTTCGGGAAGGGCAGCAAACGCGGCATTTTTTTCACGGCGCATACTTGATAGCATTGCGTTGAAGAGTTGTAGTTCATGGAACTCCACTTAGTTTCGACAAATTCTATTAACCATCTCATTATCGGCTCTGGCTTGAAGATACAACAATGCTCTCAGGTCTGCTGTTCCCACTGCTCGCGTAAAATTTGCGGTATCAAAACTCAGACCGACCAATAAAGCTGTGGCAACACGCTTTGGCATAGGTAAACTGAAGTAGCTGTAATACTCAACCATCATAGTTGCGGTCGAGCCATAGTCAGGACGAACATCTGCATACCACACAAAGTCAGGTGTTTTCACTTGGTGATGGTCAATTACACCGACTTCTAACCCTGGGAGATCCGTAATATTCTTTTCGCCAATGCAGCCATCAACCACAATGATTTTATCATTAGGTTGTAATTTTAGCTCTTTTGGCTCACAAACTGGAATCTCTAGCCAGTCAATTAAATTCCGGAGTGACACTCTATCTATATAACCGTGAAATGTAATAAATGTGCTCAGGCCTTTCTTTCTTAGTAAATATGCCAGTGCGTATGCGGAAGAGATTGCATCATGATCAGGGAAGTCATGAGCTTGAATAATGATTCTGTTATCACCCTTAAGCCGATCTAGAAAGCTTTCGAACTTTAAATTTGCCATATTCCAACTGTTAATAAAGTTCTAGCTTCGCAAAAAGCTAGAACTCACGTGTTAATGGTTAAGTCTTATGAATTAAACGATATTCTGTGTTAGACAAAATAGCTTCTTCTAAAGCACCGACACCTAGAGTACTGTAACCATAGAAGTTCGGGATCGTGCTCATACGCAAAGCTCCTACGTTTTCCGCGACATTCTCATCCATGGTCAATGAATCCACGACTTCAGCAAGTAACGCCTTACTCTCCTTTGTCATTGGCGAGACAAATTCACTGACACCACTGATTGAAGAATATAAGTAGCCAAATTCACCACCGTTATTTTCTTCAATGTAGTAATTGCCAGTTCTTGCAAACGATGCTCGGATTTCATTAACACTCTCAATGGCACTAAAAGAGTGAGAGAAGAAATCCGAACCACCTGCGTGCTCTAGAGTTTCTGGAGCAAAGCCTTCATTAGGGAATACGAGATAAGCAACAATGGCGTTGTCCCGCGTGATAGCCGAAAGAATGAAGTTGTCGTCTTGATAATACTTGATCACATCGTTCGTTGTTGCGCGCTTAATATAGACAGGTGCACCAAATGTTTGATCCAAAGTTTCAGCGGATGAACGAATATAAATCTTATCCAGCTTTCTATGTGATGGAATATCCGTCATTTGAGAAAGACCGAAATCAAACATTTTTTCTAATGCATCGAAGCTGTCATTAAAGCCGCCCAAAGCAATAGAAATAACCGAGACTAAACCAATGGTGCGCGCTATCCCGCCTTTCTTTTGCTCTTCTAACAGTGACTCTTGCGTATCCTGAAGTTCTTGCAGTTCTTCTTGTATATCTTTTTGAAGATCTGTGCTCTGTTCTTGAGACATTATTAACCTTTAATCTCGTCGATCTTATCCATTAAAGCATCTGTGCCGTCTTCGGCTTTTTCTTGCACTCGCTCAAACGCATCAGTATCCATGATGCTTTCAATTTCATCGCTGTAGTTAAGACCAAGGTAAATACCAATACCGATAAACGCTAACGCGAAAATTTTAAACATAGTTACTCTCTACTCTTCCACTAATAGAAAAGTACATGCCAACAACATGTACTTTATTTTTGCTCTACTTATCTCATATATGACTTAATTATCACTTATACAATGCAATACGACTGTTTACTTTCTTTAAGTAGTTCTTGGTTTCATCGTATGGCAGGTTAGCAACCAGTTGGTCATAGACTTCTTGTGGCGTCAGTTCATTAATCACCTTAGAAGCTTTACCAATACTGGTAGAGCGATCTTTATTAAATGCTCTCGCCACGTTGCCCGCGCCGGTGTTATATGCCGCAATCACACAGTACAAACGACTTTCGTCATTTTTGATCCTACGTAGATATTTGCTGTTCAAGATATCTAGATAAGCCGTTCCGGTTTCTACGTTAATCACAGGTTGATACAAATCAGCCACTTTCATCGGCGCATCAATATTGCGAACTTGTTTGTTCACATCATGCCCGGCGCTGGTTGGTACCACTTGCATCAAACCAAATGCTGGAACGTGCGATTTCGCATCAGGACGGAAAGCCGATTCCGAGTGCATAATCGCCATGATCAATGCCGCATCAATCTCCCAGTTTTTACTCTCTTTCTCAGCTAAAGCGCTGTATTTGCTTGCGCGCGCTTTTAAGCTGTTTTCAGGAAGTTTAACTTTGTAGGTCACCACCTTTTTCGGTTTCACTGGCGTAGCAGCCACTTCCACTGCAGGCTCAAGTTTCACAGCGTTAATTTCAGGTACTTTTTCAACTGCGTTCTCTATGGTCTTTTCAACCACTTTCGAAGGCTGCTTTGGTTCTGCGACTGGCTCTAATTTAGCGACTTCCTTAGGGGATTCTACTTTTTCAACCTGTTCAACCTGAGGCTCTGGTCTTGTCACTTCAATTCCGTATTTAGCACGCATTTCGTCGTACAGCTTAGTCTGTGCTGCAATACGCTGTTGCGCTTTGCTTATGAGTGCCAGTTTTTTGTTGTGAGCACGCTGATAAATGAATGAATCTGGAATGCCAGTGTTTGATTGAATAAGACGCTCAGCTTGAACATCAAGCTCATTCATTTGACTTTGCGTCTGGTCGATTACAAAGTCTTTTTCTTGTTGCTCTTTTTCCAACGAGTACAACACAGCATGGTCTGCCGCTTTCAAGTCGGCCAGTTCAACACTTTGACCTTCCACTTCAACAGGAATCTCTTTTACAAGCGCTTTGATCTCGTCAGGTGTGCTGTCTTCATCAACCAAAACAGATACCGTCGCGGTGTTACTTTCATAATCGACAGCAGTCTTAACTTGATCGCCTTGCGAATACTCGACCTGTTTGGTTTGAGATGAAACCTCACCTTCCCCCCAATCCTTAATCAGATCGCTACGGCGCTGATCAAGGTTGTTGGTATATTCGTCGCGCCATGCTTCGTATTCATCTAAGTAAGCATTTACGTAAGCATGGAACTCTTTGATCTTGTCTTCTTGAGACTGACTGGCTTTAACAATTGCGCTGTCTAGCTGTTGCCTTTGGTCTTCTGTTACCGCCAGAGCTTGACTACTAAACGCGGCTGAGATGACAACAGCCAATACTGTTTTATTGATCATTTTGTGCATAGTTCACTCCAAGAGTGTAGAGAAACAAAAGGCCACTCAATTGGCGGCCTTTTTCACTTTTACTCATCGCAATTAAGCGGTTACTTTTTCAATGCTACGAACGCTGCTGCAAGATCTTCAGCCGCTTTTTCGTTGTTGAATTGGTCCCACAATGCAGAATCTTCACCAGCAACTTCGTCGATAACTTTGTTCATGTTTGCATCGTATGCTGCTTGGTCCATACCGACTAGAACATACAGGCCACCCGTTGGGCTTGCTTGGCTCACGATGACACGACTGTTGGTTAGTGTTTTGTTGACAACCGACTTAGTGATGTTTTCGAATGTCTCCTTAACATCTTCAGTTACAACAGTTACCCCCCCAGCAGCTGAAGTTGACGTTACGCCCTCTGTCGCCGCTTGGAACAAGTTGCTCACATCCGTTTCAAATTCAGCAGCAAGGTTTACACGTGCATCATTAACGGCGATCTTGCGCATCACAGTCATACCCGCTGCACTTTTCTTGGCGTAGCCCTTAGCAGCAGTAGCGATATCAGTAGGAATCACATCGCAGATCCAGCCCGGTGCTGATACAGTAGGTGCATCAGGGAAAGTACAAGGCGCAAAGTTTTGCGCTTCCTTAACTGTCGCATTGTTGCTCTGACAACCAGATAAAATCGTCACTAGTGATGTTGCAATAAGTAGTTTTTTCATAAATTAGATGCTATTCCTAAGGTTTTTTTCGTGGCATTCTAAATCGGTAAAATCGCATTGAATACTTGATGCATCTACCTTACCCATCGTGCCCTTTTTCACTTTTAGTGAGAGCTCTTCATCGATCACGATCCAAGAGTGTTTGTCAGTTACGGCGTTAATCTCGTTATTTACAACGTAGCCTTCACCGATTGGGTAAATTTCTGTGTCACCTTCAAGAGATTTCATAGCGTTCGAGAACACAATATCTGCACCCGGTTTAATTTTTTGTTGTTTACCCATCGCAACACGTACTTGAGTCCCAGCTGCACATTGGCGCATCTCTAGAACCGGTGCACTTGCCGCCAACATCTTGCTCAGGTCAGTCGAATGATCTACTGCTTCTGCCGCTGCTTTCGCTGCCATTGAGCCGTAACCGGATTCACTTACCGGACAACGAGAATTGCTAGTTTCTGACGATGAATAAAAATCGCCTTCAAGCTTAATGCGCTTCATCACTTCCATGCTTGGCAGAGCAACAACTTTTGCAATCGCTTCTACGTCAAAATCATAGCTACATGAAGCTGGAACAACCTTGGTCTCACCTTCATCGTTCTCGTAAGTACGACGCTCGCTGAAAGAGGTACTCAAGTCAGCACGAGTGATCTCTGTGATAACCGCGTAATCAGCGATTGGTACACCTTTACTGCTTAGACGGCCACTTTGTTCAGCCAGTTTGATCTCGCCTTTCACTTTGTTGGCAATTTTACGATCAACAAGATTTGCACCCGTTGCATCGATCTGTGTTTCTAGCGCATTTCGCATTGCTGCCTGCATCTTTTTCGATGCAGAGTTCTTGAACTCAAGGTCAACAGGTAGGACAACAACTTTAGTGTCGTCTGAAGAAGGCAACTGAATGTCAGCAGCTTCGATTTCTACGCGTGTATCAGGCGTACATACTTCACTTACCGACGCACAACCAGACAAAGTTGTAAGCACAGCACCAGCCACCAGTGTTTTCTTTAACATTTATTCGCTCCGAATATATTCGTTTTATTTTATTTTTATAGAATCTGGAGTTTGCTATTTGATTAAACCTAGCGCTGTCCAAATCCCTTGTTCTTTTACTTGCTCATCGAAATGGCGAGCAGCCCCTTCGTCAGCATATTTGTAGTTAGTGACAGAGTTACCCGTAGAAATAATTTCACTGCGAGATACTGTTTTCGAATTCATGTTGACCACTTTGATACTCGAAACCAATGTAGAAATAAATGCGTCACCCACTTTATTTCTTCGGCGCTCTGAATCCACCTTCAGAATATGTGTTTGGTTCTTTCTCTTAGATGTCGATGTGGCAATATAAAATTCAGAAAGCTGATTGCCTAATAACTGGACTGCCTTGCTCGATTCTCGATCAGATGAAAGGCGAATATTGATTTGGCTACTTACTATTTCGTACGTAACCACGAATTTCTCGATTGAACTAACGTCAGCTTGATAGTTAGGCCTTAAGGGCGCGAGCATAGCAATACGTACTGACGCGTCGTGCTGCATCTGATATACGGTGCGGTTATCCAGCCACCAAAGTAGTTTATCTTCATGCTTTAGAGCTGCGATTTCTCTCTGTGCTTTTCGGTTAATACCTTCAATTTCACGTATTAACTGCTGAGTCACTAAATTCTTCTTTATTTTAACTTCGACAAATGCACCGAGATCGTTCTCTTCCATCTGTAAGTATTCAATACCATTTAAAGTCAGTGACTCTGTTTTAGTATTCACTTTATTGTCGACTAAGCTGTTCGAGAAGTCAGAACCGTTTGTTTCTCGCACGGTATCGCGCATGTAAAAACTTGATTCGACTTGAGTCCACAGTTTCTCGTTTATGTTGTTTACAGCGATTTTCTTTGCGTGAGATAACGTGCGTGCTTGAGCAACGGCATAAATATATTTATCGTTATCAAATTTAGGTTTTGAATACCATTCTGGTTTAGTTGACTGACATCCGGAAATTATAAAAACCGAAATTAATATGATAACAAAATGAGCAACATTTCTGTTCAAAGACATTTACAACCGATATCTAAAAATTTGGCGCAATCTTATATACACATTTTAAAACATTCAAATACCTCAATTAATATCTTTGATTTGTTTTTAATCGAAATATGTTTAATTTTTATTATTTTTTTGATCGTTATTCGATCAATTATCGATAATTTAATAGTTTTAATAATACAAGACTCTGTTTATAAAGAGCTTTGTCTCACTTATGAAACAGAGGGGAATTAATTATTTTTTTAATATAAAACGTGAGATGGATCTTAAAAAAACCTCTTTCTAGATTAAAAAATGCACATGTTTTTTATTATTTTTATGATGTTGATTCAATAAAAAATTAAATATCGCTCAATTAGCACCCAAACCAAGAGGGTGAATTTAACTCAAAGAGTTATTAATTTATCTACACCCCTAAAATACTAGGTTAATAAAAACCAAAATACCATTTATTATAATTATAAAATAAATAACTTAACGGTTAATTACACAAATAGGTCAAGAATTTATATAAATCGAGCAACTTAAGGAAGGCAATGAATAAGACGGGGAACTCCCCCCTCGGAGAAGAGGAAAGCCTATTTTTAGGAAAAATTTAAGGCATTTATTAATTATAAGAAATGGACCTCATCAATGAGGTCCAATAAGGGAAAGCACCAAGTCGATAGTCCATCTAGATGATTTATTTTAAAGCAAGTAGCTTATCAACAAACTCTGAAAAACCGTATCCGCCGGGTTTACTCATCACCACTGATGGATGATGCTCAAGTCGACCCCAGTAATGCTGAATATTGGCGACCCCAACACTAAAAGGCAAAATTTCAAACATGTATTGGTCGTTCATCGAGTCACCAACATAGCAACTACGTTCGACTATCTCTTGATCAGATAGCCCCTTCTCCTTGAGAAAGGCGGTCGATGTCGCTTTCTTAGAGTGCTCACCATACCAAGCATTAATGTGAATAGAGCTTGCTGTGGCATGTGCACCTAAAGCGTGAATCTTAGAGACAATCTCTTCAATAATGGCATCGTCGACTTTTGGACGGTTTTGACCGATGTCGATCGCAACCTCACACAAACGGTAAGACTGATCCAGCGTTAAACTAAGCTCTGGATAATCGCCTAAAATAACTAATACTTGCTCTTTCAGCTTACTCTGATTGGCACTGACTTCTGGCAAAGGGATATCAGAGCGCAATGTCAGATAACCGTTTGTCTTTTCCATTATAAACGCACCGTTCTCACCGAGAACCGCATCGACAGGCCACAGCTGAGCAATATGATCACACCAGCCAGCACAAGCGCCCGTCACAGCCACGACCTTTTTCCCTGCATCTTTTAACGCTTTCAACGCCACTAGAGTTTCTGGCGGCAACTGACCTTGCCAAGTTAAGGTATCGTCGACATCCGTCAGCACCCAATCAATGCTTTTCCAATTTTGGTCTAAATCATTCGTTACCGAATTCATTTCTACACCCTCAAATCTAAACTAACTTATTAGTGTTAAAGTAAATTCGGTAAAAACATCACTAAACTTTCAGAGAAAGTCAGCAACATCAACACCGACAACAAAGCGAGTAGCAAAGGCACTACTTCTTTTACAAAGTCGACCATACGAACCTTCAAGATGGAACATACAGTAAACATCATCGAACCGAACGGTGGCGTCACACCACCAATCATAATATTAACGATCACGATTATGCCGAAGTGCACCGGGTTTACGCCTAAGTTAAGCACAGCCGGAAGCAACAATGGCGTTAAGATGATCATCGCGGCACCACCTTCGATGAACATCCCTACAACGAGCAACAACACGTTGATCAACAGCAACAAGAGTAACTTGTTATCAGTAAGTTCTATCAAAGCAGACGCAACATTGTGCGGGATTTGCTCAAGCGTCATGTAGTAACCGAAGACCATCGCTCCGATAATAATGAACATCACACTACTGGTGCCCTGCACCGTTTCACGCATGATTAACGGGATATGTCGCAGGCCAAGCTGACGATAGACAAAAATACCAATAATCGCGCAAAGCAATACTGCGATTGCACCCGCTTCTGTCGGTGTAAACAAACCAAAACGCATACCAAGAATAATGCCGAATGGAATCAGTAACGCGGGAATCGCTTTTAGAAAGTAATGAAAACGCTCTTTCGCAGAAGCAGGCTCAGAACGAGAAGGCTTATAACGACGCTTACGTGCGATAAACGCGATTGTCACCATCAGCGATAACGCCATCAAAAAGGCAGGAACATAACCCGCGATAAACATCTGATGAACTGAGACATTCGCTAACAGCGCAAAGATGATTAAGTTAATACCCGGTGGAATAACAGGGCTGATACTTGATGACGCAGCCGTCACTGCAGCTGTAAATGGCAAATCATAACCACGCTTAGTCATTTCAGGGGCAAGGATTTTTGATTGCATCGCGGCATCGGCATTCGCAGAGCCAGATATGCCACCCATTAGTGTACTCAACGCCACATTAACCTGCGCAAGACCGCCCGTTTTATGACCAATCATTGAATCTGCAAAAGCCAATAAGCTTTTACTGATCCCCGCATAGTTCATCACCGAACCAACCATGATAAAGAACGGAATGGCCAACAATGGAAACGACTCTGTCGAGCTAATAAAGCGCTGCATTACCAAGCTGACGGGAATTGAGTCATTGATAAATAAAAAGTACACCATTGCTGACGCGATCAATGAAAACGCAATGGGTATATTCAATAGAAACAGAACAAAAAGAATGAGGATTGGAAGATAGCTTTCCATGAATCGTACCTACTTAAAAGAGCGCTTTAGAGAAGCAACATCGCTGACGATGAATCGAACCGTGTGGATTGCCATCAATGAGAAGCAAAGTAACAACACACCATTGATAGCAAAATATGACATGCCCATCACTGGTGTTACCTTGTTAGATAACATCAAGTATTGATAACTCAGAACGGCCATCAAGATGTTCAGAACCAGTAGGAAAACAGAAACACATAATCTAAACGGGATTTTGGCTTTTTCAGGCAGCATGGCAACCACCACATCAACACCCATGTGAAGCTTATGCTTATAGCAGGAACTAATGCCTAAATAGACAGCCCATATGAAGCAAATAACCGAGAGTTCTTCACTCCAAGGGACAACAAATCCAAACCCATAACGTAAAACGACGTTAATGATGACAACCAAAACGGTAATCGAAATAGCAATAGAGGCGAGGATTTCTTCAATATTTTTCAATAAAAACAAAAGACTTCTCCAATGAAATACCCAACATCACGTCGGTTACTTCAGGAATAAAACGGCCTGAAGGAAATCAGGCCGTCTTCATTAACAAATTAATCTACATTCGCACAATTACTGTGCAGCTCGAATCGTTTCCAACTCTTTCATGATCGTTGCGTGTATACCTTCGCTCCATGTTGGGAACTGGTTGTACACATCAGCCGTCAACTCATTAAACTCGTCAGAGTTCACTTCATTAAACGTAACGCCTAGCTCTTCAAGTTTTTGAGTGTATTCAACATCTAGCTTAACCAGCTCTGCAGTGTTAGATTCAGCGCCCGCTTCTAGCTCTTCATTGATGATTTGCTGTTGCTCTGGCGTAAACTTGTCCCAAAGAGTCGGTGAAATGTAGATACCAACCGTGCCTAGGAAGTGTTTAGTCAAAGACATATTCTTCGCTACTTCATAGATTTTGGTTGAGTACATAGTCAGGATTGAACCTTCAAGGCCGTCAACAACACCTTGTTGAACGCCTGCATAGGTTTCTGGGAATGGCAGAGAAGCTGGAGCCGCGCCCATTGCTGAAAGCGTGCTGATAAACAACTGACTTTGTGGAACACGGATACGCATCCCTTTCATGTCTTCAGAGTTCACAATCTCCTTATTAGTGATCATGTGACGGAACCCAAACATGTAGTCTGCATTCAATACTTTAATGCCTTTCTCTTCAGCTTTAGCCTTCAAGCCCGCGACAAATTCAGTGTCCATCATCGCTAAATATTCATCATACGTGTTGTACAACATTGGGCCTGCCAGTGCAGCGAAGTCTGGTACGTAATCGCCTAGGTAGGTTAAATCCTCAACAGCAATCCAGTTTGCGCCGTTCACGACTTGCTCCAAGTTGTCTTTGTAAACCGGTAATTGACCACCAGGAAAAACTTTAATATTTACCGAACCTTCGGTTCTTTCGCGTATTTTATCGGTTGCTTTGATGAGCTCTTGGGTTAACAACTCGTTCTGAGTGAACACAAGGCTCATGTTTATATTGATCGGCTCATCTTTAGCGTCCGCTCCGGCCTTGTCAGCTTCACCACAACCAACAAGTAACGTTGCCGCCATAATTACTGTACCTAATAGCTTTTTCATTTTTAATCACCTTATCGTGGCTATCTTTTCTAAATATAGAGGGTGTTATTAAGTTTTCGTAGAGTATGTAAGTGAATTATTACATTCATATGAACATTTATCTTAGCCACTTGAACACATTGAGGATAAGGTCTCACTATTGTATAAACTCTAACCGACTTCTTTTAACTAGTTCTCAGTTAAAATCGGTTGATATAGTCAATCGATAATAAATCTGTAATAAAACAAAGCTAATGTCCCCTAAATTTTCAAATGAACATCGAGAATGCATTATGATTACAGGCCACCGCGGTGCCGCTTCTTTAGCACCAGAAAATACGCTAGTCAGTATTGAACAAGCAGCGAAAGCAGGCGCAAGTTGGGTTGAAATTGATACCCAGCTCAGTGCCGACGGTATCCCTATGGTTTTTCATGATAGAACGGTAGACCGCTGTACTAATGGGACTGGGAATATTGCAGATTTAGATTTAACCGCTCTCAAAACGTTAGATGCTGGCAGTTGGTTTGGTAGTGAGTTCGCGGGAACAACTATTCCGACGTTAAGTGAAGCGCTAGACAAGTGCCTAGAACTCGATCTAACTCTGAACCTTGAGCTCAAGATATATAACGATAAGGCGATAAAACCTTTAGTTGACCAAGTTATTGCACTGATAAAGCAAAAGAACTTCCCTAGTGAAAAACTGCTCATCTCAAGCTTCAAAAAGGATGCACTAAGTCAGTGCCAAGAGTTAATGCCCGAGGTTAGGCGAGGATTCATCTGCGAAGTATGGAATGATTTCAGCCTTGAATCACTTAAATCGCTCGACCTTTACAGCATTCATATTGACCACCGAGTTCTTGATGAGAAAACGGCGAAAGCGATCAAAGGTTCAGGTGCGGTTCTTAAAATATGGACGCTAAACGACCCACAACTGGCGAGTAAATACCTCAACCTAGGTGTTGATAACATCATTACCGACGTACCAAATAAATTTTAGTGAGCTTCTATGGAACTGAACCACCGCCAAAAACAAATACTCGCGACGCTTAAAGCGAATCAAGACGTACAGATTGATCATTTAGCCGAGCTATTTTCGGTCACGACTCAAACAATTCGTCGTGACGTCAACCACTTATGCGAGCAAGGTTTAGCACGAAGAGTGCATGGAGGCGTGAGCTTACCGACAACACTGACCAACACCAGCTATCGATTCCGCGCTGGCGTTGAATCAGAAATGAAAGACAGTATCGCCAAGGCTGTTGCAGACGCGATACCTGAAGGTTCAACGGTAATGATGGGCATTGGTACGACCGTCACTCGTATCGCACAGTACTTATTAGCGAAGCCAGCATTGCGAGTGATCACCAATAACCTGCAAGTCGCTCGAATCCTCGAAGCAAACGAGCAGATTGAAGTGTACTTAGCGGGCGGTTTATTTCGAAGAGAGCATCAAGACATGGTGGGAAGTAGCGTGGTCCACTTCTTTTCCGATTTTGAAGCCGACATTGGTATTTGTGGTTGTGGCTCAGTAACAGACAGCCATTTCGCCATGGAACATGAGCAAGTTGAAGCCGACCTTTCAAAATCTATTATCAAGAACAGCCGTGAAAGCTGGCTTGTCGCGGATGCCAGTAAATGGGGACGCTTTGCTGCGCTAAAGGTGGCGTCACTGGAGCAGTTTGACTGCATATATACCAATAACAATCAGCTGCCTTCAGAGCTAACAATAAGGCTGATAGAAGGAACTTAATATGAGGCCTTTATTCGTAAAGTATTCTATTCGAAATCAAGGCGACTCATTAAAGTCACCTTGATTCCTAGCCATTGATTCTAATAAAAATCACTATACAGAATCGGTGTCGCCGGTGGGAATTCAATAGGCTGCCAACGATCATTGAATGTATATTTGGCATAGAGCATAAAATGGTTTGGTGTGTAAAACTCCGAGCGCTGTAAATCCAGTAATGCACCTAAATACCAACGCTTACTCACGCGTTTTTCAACAGCCGCTTGAAAAGATGAACCAAAACCCCCACCCGATTCAGACGTACCATTTGGGCTCAGATAAGGCGCGTCTTCTTGCGTCCATGAATTGGAAATAGAGCCACTTAATAAATATGACCAAGTGTTGTCGTATCGACCGTAGTAATTGACGGGTAACGAAATCGACAGATAACTTTGCGGGCTGTAATAGCCACCATGGCCAAGCGAGTACTCACCAAGGTTTTTATCATACCCAAGATAAATCAGGTTTGTTCCGATACTCAAACGCTCGTGATCAGTAGAGGTCAACTTGTAATAAGCACCACCAAGAACGCCAAGTCGATTGTTATCCTCGACATTTTCACCCGTTAGCGTGTGATATTGAAGGCTGCTCCAAAAACCATAAGGCCCCCCAATATCCCAACTGGTATTAAACTTGACTCCCGTTCTTACAACTCCACCCCACTTAGTTCCTTCTATATCGGAAGTACCGGAAGGAACTGACATTCCCGCGTAAGAGAGTGTACTGCTCGTTTCTGGACGACGAGAGGCAACTGCAGTCCAGCCAAACTGTCCTAAGTCACCATCAACACTGACACCCCCAACCCAAGTCGTGTGGTCAAAACCTACTGGTGTAGTACCGATATCAGCACTCCAGTTTTTAGCTTGCCAACCAACCCCCAAAGCTAAACCCGATGAGCTATCTTGGAACTGTTCGCCTGATGAATTCGATGATTTTTCATAATATTCGAGCTCTCCGGAATCTATTGATACATAGTCTGCTCTAAGTAACAAATGACCGTCCCACTCTTCAATTGGCAATCTAGCTTCAATCGGGACTTGATTCGATTGATTTTGACCATCACGAGCACTGTAATCCCAACCAATAAGTATGTGGCCATCACTACGGTCATGTAATGTATCTAAATCCGACTTCACATTGCGTGTTAACCAATAATCATCACTATTATTGTACAACTCTCGCAACGTAGGAGTCGTCGTTTCTGCAGGGCTTTGTCGTTCTGCTTTCTCAATTCGGTCACTGTTCAGTGCTTGATAGGCTCTCTCTTCAGCTAATAGCCACTGTTCATTTTCCATCGCAATTGCCATACCGTCTCGGTATTCGAGCACACCCGCATCTGCCTTGCTATCTAGTAATGCGTTGAGCTGATTCGCGTCATCTACGTGTCCTTGCTGATTAAATATACTCGCCGTGGTCATCAATTGTGATGCCGTTAAGAAGTCAGCCTTTTGCTTTAAGATGGGATGATATTGGTTATAGACCTCTTTATCTCCATTTAATGCGCTGACACGTAACATTCCAATTTGAGCTTGGGTTTTGTAAGGTTCAGATTCTGACGAGACCCTGCTGTAAAGCTCTAAAGACCGATCTAAGCTTTCATTTTCTAGCATTAAGTCAGCCTCAGCCAAAATACGGCGTGTTCTTAGTTCATCAAACTGCAAAAACTCTGACGCACTAAAACCTTGAGTTTCAAAACTAGGGGTTAGTTCGTCAAACCAAGCATCAAAATCTTCAAATTTAGTCAAACTTACCATCAGCCCACCATAAGCCAGTTGCTCATCAGTAGAAATAAATGAAGAAGGTTCGATGCTACGGTAGATTCTCTCAGCTTCTGGTGATTCACCAACGTCGATCCAAGCCCCGGCAATGCGAGACAAAGGCTGAACCTGACCTTGATACTGTACTTCTAATCCCTTCAACAGATCCGAGACTGCTAAAGGGGATTCTTGATAGCGCGTTTCAATACCTTGGAGCTTAGAGTCTAGTTTTAACCTGGTAAGGGTTCTCTGCATTGAGCTGGTTACTTGTTGCTTTGGGATACTTTCCAGTTCAGCTATAGCTCGATTAACTCTAAAGCTCTGTGCAAGATAAAGTGCATAAGCAAACCTCATTTCAGGATCAGAGGCATCTTTTGCCCAATCTTCCATCAACTGATCCGCACGAGGCTTATTTCCCATAGAACGAACAACGCCAGCGATGTCCAATCTAAGCCAAGGAGAACTAGGGTTTAATTGGATAAGAGCTTCAACTGACTCAACCATAGCTTTATCATCATTGTTAGCAATTGCGTTTCTTAAGCGAATAAGAATGATCTCAGAATCGATACTACTAATCTTATCTTCAACAACTTGCTGCTGAGTTGATGAGTAGCTATTTGCGACTTCTCGAGATCCATCCCAATCCCCTTGATTGATCTTGACGTCAAGTCGCCCCCGCAATGCTGAACCATTCAATTTATCTAGTGCTAAAGCCTGGGAATATGCTTTATCTGCCGACGAATATTTTTTCTGCTCGAGATAGAGAGCACCGAGTGCAACAAATGCATATGGCTGTGTTTTATCAAGTACTAACGCCTTACGGTAGAGACTTTCAGCTTTGCCTCGTTCGCCTTTTGCTAACTGGAGATCACCTTGATCTAAATATGCCCAATACTGAGATGTTTCAACCAGCGTAGCCCATTTGGATGAGGTATCTGGATTTTTGTCCAATTGTTGAGCTTGCTTAAAATACTCTAGTGCTTTTTCTTGTTGTCCCTTGCGCAGGTAAACCTTACCCATCCCCCCTAAAATCTCTGGATCTTTAGGACGAGTAGTGAGCGCATAACGTAACTGAGCTTCTGCTTGATTTGTTTTGCCTAATTCGAGGAGTTCTAATCCCTTCAGCTTTGCAAGGTAAGTAGGATCTTTACGTAATTCCTGTTCTAGTTTCCATCGTTCCTTCGCCGTTTGATTTGCTTTTTGAATCTCTAAATCTGAAGGATAGTAACTCGCCAGAATTGCGTATTGCTCGGTCACTGATTTTGATATGGGCAGCTGTTCTAAGGCTCTTAACCAAGAAGTAGCCGCGCTCGTTCCCACAACAGGTGCCAACGCTAGTTGTCGATAAGTATCCAAAATCCAAGGGTCGCTCGGATTGTCTTTGCGTATATGATTAGCCAATGCAAGCTGAAATTGAGGAACTCCTGGGTAGTCAACATTGAGACGTTCAAGTCCAATCTTCACTTTACTCCAGTTATCATCCAAATTGGCTTGCAGTTGCAGGTACTCAAGTTCAAGAGCAGCTGAAGGCATACCGTTAGGGAAAATGATTTGGTAAGCTTTAATAGCTTCTGTGTAGCGGCCAGATTTAGCCAATAACTTAGCTCGCTGATAATCGCCTCTTTTTTCACCTTGAAGGGCCATTATTGAAGACAAAGAGCGTGCTTGTGAGGAATCTGGGGCGATATCTTTTAAGCGCTGATAACTTTGCTCAGCCAGTTCCGGCTGCTTACGCTTCAAGAACATCGTTGCTTGATAATAAAGCCCTGATAGGTTGGCTCTTTCAATAGCAAACAACCTCTGTAGAGTACTTTCTACAATATCGTCGCGACCGATAGCATCAGCAAGCTTTAGTTGGTTGACTAGCCATTCCACAGAATCAACTCTAGCAAGTGAAGAAGAAAACTGAACAAGTTGCACAGGTTGATAAACAAGATCGAGCTGAGCCTTGGATAGAGGCGCTGAATTCACGCCTATCGCCTTAGCCGTACCGACAGAAAAAAGACCACTCACCACAATAGCAAGGGGTACTAGCCAATAAGAACCTACTCTTACTGACATTGCTTACTCCATGCTGGTTGCAACTCTCCATGTTCGCCAAATCTAAAACGCTCATTGTGCCAACCAAGACCAAACAAGCTCAAGACGTTGTCATAGTAATGGTTGTTTTTACCAGTCACTACTTCATTTTTAGCCCGAGTAGCCTGTGCTACAAGTAGTTCTGAATTGTCCATCGAAGCAAGTAATGGTAATGCGGCGGCTGAAAACCCTGCGCTTCCTTTTTGAGAATACTTGCCGGTTACTGTATCAACCTCACGTGGTGGTGCTCCCAACCGTTTAACCGCTGAAGCAAATGGCTGCATTCTATTAACGAGTTGTGCTTTATGTTGATTCTGTTCATTGAGCATACCCGCCCACAAATAAGTGCGAATTGCGTTATAACTCCCAACAGAGCCCGTGACTTTATCTTCGGTAAATTGTTTTCCGTTTAAAGTCACCCAGTCAGGGCTAAAACCTTTCGCCAATGTTTGATCAAGCATTAAAGCACTTGATTGGTACATCGAATCCCACGAGTATTGTGGGTAGAGTTCCTGCATACGGTCAATCAGCTGTAAAGGAACATAGCTAGGGTTCAAACGATAGCCATCATCACCGAGATCAAATCCCTTAGGCGCTGGAAGTAAAATAGTGCCAACATCAGCAAGTTGAACCGACTCTTCTCTCAATATACGAGCGGCTAATAAATGCCCTAAAGATTGATAGTAATAGTTATCCCACAAGCGCCCCGCCTCACCCAACGCATAAGCAATCCACAAGTCAGAATCTGATGCAGGGTTTGCATCGAGTATGCCAAATTGACCATCGACTCTCTCTCCCCACAGCCAAGCGGGTAACCTTGCAGTTAAGTCGCCACCCGCTAAATTTGTTTGAGTCCAGTTCAATACTTGCTCAAACGCTTTTTGGTCATTAGCTACCAACGCAAAAAATAGAGCATAAGACTGACCTTCAGATGTGGTAATTAAACGCTCATCACTACCATCAATTACTCGACCACTATCAATATATGTCGATTTAAAATTGCTCCATTGAGCCCACTCACACGTAGCAGCCATAAGTTGAGGAGATATCAATAGCGATAGCAATAAGATTAACTTTTTCATTGTTCATCCCCCTCAGTTTTCTCTAGACGCTTGGCTGCGACCTGACGCAATACTCTCCACAGCACTATAGTTACAATAACCATCATCAACGCGGCAAAGCAGGCAATAAGAATCGGGTGACTAGAAAAGTGATACCAAATTAACTGCCAAACAGGTAACTCACCAACATAGTAGTGAGCACCGACATTGTAACTCGCGACTTCATCATTCCTGAGCGTAATTAAGGAGCCAAACATATGTTGTACTTTACCGGAATCACTTAAAGCACTATCTATTGACGCAAAATCAGATGGGTGCGCTGCCATGATAGATACCAAACTACGATTACTTGTAAATGGAGACTCCATTCCATAAATCGCTGCAAATGATCCATTAGCCTCAACTGAAACATAATCTGTTGCGTCTTGTTTAGCATTGGAAGGGTTCATCCAGTTCATCCCAAGCTGTTGCTCATTTTTACTTGGTAATCGAATTTGGCGCTGTCCGGCTTCAATAACAAGATTAAGTTGCTCTGGGTCATAGCCAGCCTCTTGAAGCTCGCTAGCAACGCCAATACTTAATATGTCTTTGTCTGCCAAAGATTCACTACCCCATTGATCGGTCACCATTACCTGAACACCCGGATAACCAGAGTCGCTGCCTAATGATCCCATAACATTGAGAAAAGTTTGCAGTGCTTCTATCGGCGCATGCTTCGGTAGAATTACCGCAGTTTCGGACAAATCAGCCATCCTTGTGTAAGGGAAGCCAGATGTCGCAAATGCACGCATATTAGGCATCTCGATGTAGTGAGGGAAGCCACTAAAATCGATAGTTGAATCACCATCAACGACTGCGTACTGCTTACTAGGTTGAGTAACTTGGCATTGTCCATCCGTCACAGAAGCAAAGCCAAATTCAAAGTCGATTTGGTTCTTACTACCCACTTTAAATGCTGGAATTCTTACTCGGTCGTCCGAACTCAAAAAACTGTCATCCAGCAAGGGAACTCGAACACGGTTAGAGTCACCACCTTGTCCTTCTGTCGTTAAGTTGAATGCCTGAATAAACTGATCATTAATACTTAGCGTCAAACGAGATCCTGAGTGATCGTCGGTTGGTGGAGAATAGCGGTAATTTAAGTCCATCGGTATACCACGACTCTGCCAAGTGAAGAGGTCCGGCGGCAAACGCAGGCTGACACTAATCGGCGGAGGTGTACGCCCTTCAACTTGGAGCGCACTTTTTTGCTCCACGAGCTCAGATAGAGCCACGGGACGGTCGGTACTCACCCAATTAGGCGAATCATAAGGCACTCGTGATTTTATCTGTTTAACTTCATTAATCTTCGCGATTGGTCCAGTCAATATTTGGTTGCCTAACGCCAAGCCTTGAACTGCCGTATTCAGGTCATCACTATCACGTCCAACGACTAAAAGAAGTTTCACGTAAGGATTCGTCGGATGAGTAATAACTTGTAAGTAAGGGCCGTCGGTGTCGGGAAAGTCCCGCAAGAAATCAGGTTTATTATCATTAGTGATAAACACGACTGCATTACGGTTTGGCAAGGTATCCAGACTCAAAGGGAATTGTGCTCCTCGCCAACTCGCTAATGCACCAAAATACGAGCTGAGTACACCAGCTGCTTTGATATCATCAAGGTTGTATTGATCGCCAATAACCACAGGTACATCTAATTGACTGAAATCACGAACATCAAAAAACGGTGCTGGTAATAAGCTCAAATCACTCTTGATCAAAGTTTTCTGAACAAACATTTCAATTCGACTACTTTGACTTATCTCAGCCCAAATACTCGAATCATTTGGATTTGCACAATCTGTTTTTGTATTGCCAATCAACTCAAAGCGTATTTGGTTATAATTGCTGAAATAACGTGTATCTAATGGCATCGACAAACTCAACTTTTGCCCTTGCTGCCCTTCAACGATAGAAGTCACACCCATCAGTTCATTGTTCAAATACACTTTTACGTGTGAAACCAATGAGAGAAGTGCTGGGGATGGAGTGATATCAAAGTACAAAGTCGCCTTTGAAACGACTTCATCAAGTCGAGAACCGAACCCGACGTAGGCACTTGCCTCACTTCCTTGAATCGCAATCGAGCCTGTATAGCCAAGTTGACTAAATGGAATGACGCGTTTAACTACTGCGGCATTTTTATTATCTACCTGTAACGCCTCAGCAGACATTTCTGACTGATATTGTTTAATAGTTTGTGCAGCAACGTTGCCCGACAAACACGCGATGGAGAGTGCAGCTAACGCTGTTATTGTTTTATTATTTAGCATGACTTGGGGTCCTGATTGGGACATAGCGTGGTCTTAGTGACCAAATAAATTCGAAACACTTTAAAAATATATCCACACTATCCCTTATAAATTTAGGGCTGTGCTTCAATAAACGTTTATAGCCGTTAAACCCTACCTGAAGTACGGCTCGCATACTCGATAGCGGCTTATCTGACTGATACCCTTGTTGCCATTTCGCCCATGTATCAGCTCGAGCGAATGTACATTGGACATATTGAATTTGTTGCTGGTGAGACAATTGCTCCAACTGAAGACCAAAGATACCTTTAGAAGCATAGGCAACGGTCATTGGGAAAACGAACTCTTGTCCACCACGTTTGAGTACGACTTCTAAACACTGGCCAAGCAAATGCTCACAGGTTTTGTCCTCAACACCATCAATCTCAACTCTAATCCCACCTAGAGAAAAGTCTTTCATTTCCGCTTGAATTAGGTGCCCTGTATTAAGCTTCACAGCAACCGGCATCGAGACTTCTACTCGATGGTCTTTACGAACTTGTTTTGCCTCAACCGCTACGGCAACCGCAGCACCCAAGATCAAGAGGTTATATAAAGTCCAAACAAGATTCACAACGACCGTACCAACCTCATCATTCGGCCCCCAACCTAAACGGTAGAAACCCACGCCAGCCCCTAGAATATTCAGTGCAACGAGGACGAGGTAAGGCCTAGAGATTACCCAATCGTAGTGAGACTTTTCGACTAAGCCGCCTTTAGCCGTTACGTTAAAAGTACCTTTATGGGGAGCAAACAATGCAACAGTAGTTGGTCTTGCGATATACCAAGCTAGAACTGTCTCGTAGACCTCCCCCCAAAAAGAATAACGATGGTCGCCCTGCATTCGCGAGTTAGTCATGCTGGCATGCACCATATGTGGTAACACATAGAGAATAATAGCTAGCGCCGGAGCGTAAATTACATATGAATGCAGTATCAAAAAGGCCAGAGGTGCAATTAGAAACACTATCCTTGGGATACCGGACAAGAAATGCATCATCGCGTTTAGATAGCATAGTCGTTGTGACAGCTTGAGCCCTTTTCCTTTAAGGGGATTATCTACACGGAATATCTGAGCCATACCTCGAGCCCAACGGATGCGTTGACCAACGTGTGCAGATAAGGTTTCAGTTGCCAAGCCCGCCGAAATGGGCTGCTTTAAATACGCTGAGCGATAGCCAAGACGGTGCATTCTAAGAGAGGTGTGCGCATCTTCTGTCACCGTCTCAACCGCAATACCTCCAACCTCTTCTAACGGTTCACGCCTTAAAACAGCACAAGAACCACAGAAAAAAGTAGCGTCCCATAGGTCGTTGCCATCTTGAATCAAACCATAAAACAAGTTCCCTTCATTCGGCACATTTCGGAAGTTCGACAAGTTACGCTCAAATGGGTCAGGAGAAAAGAAATGGTGAGGTGTTTGTATCAACGCAAGCTTAGGGTCTTTAAGGAACATTCCCATCGTCAACTGAAAGAAAGCACGCGTCGGAATATGGTCACAATCGAAGATTGCGACATACTCACCACTAGTGCGCTCTAATGCATAATTGATGTTGCCAGCTTTGGCATGTTCATTAGTAGGACGACGGATATAGTTAACTCCAACACTCTTAGCAAAGTCTCGAAAGCTGTCACGCTTGCCATCATCAAGAATATGGATGTTTAATTTATCTTTTGGCCAGTCAACGCCAAGCGACGCATAAACGGTTGCTTTAACAACGTCCAGGTCTTCGTTATAAGTTGGAATCATCAAATCGATAGTTGGCCAACTTGAATGGTCTTTGGGCATAGAAACGGGCTTTCGACTTAAAGGCCAAATATTCTGAAAGTAGCCTAGTAATAGTACGATCCAAGAATAAGTTTCAGCCAACAACAAAATGCCGCCAAGAATCAAAGCTATCGGGTCATCCCAATTTAGAGTGGACGAATAACGCCACCACAAATAACGACACGAGGCCGTAACAGAAAGAATAATGAGCAACATGGTTGGGAAGCGCCCAGGCATACGGCGAACCATCATGGCCAAAGCCCAGAGCAACAATATAAATACAGTTTGAGCCTGATAACCGAAAGGGACGGTAAAACAGAGCAACGCGATAAAAACGACAAAGAAAAGCAGCGTGTAGTTTAAAAACATCGCTAATTTACTTTCTTTCATTCGCTCGCGAATTTCTGAGCCATTGGTTTGATCCGCTGTTTTCTCTAGCCAAACAACCAATTTAGATATTTGATCCAGCGGTATATAAAAGACTTTCTTAAGCCAAGCCGAGACTTGACTAAAGGCTTTGGTCACTTTCTTAGACACAAGAACACAAGGGGTCTGCTTAAAAAAAACAAGCCACAGCGTTTGAATCATAAACCTAACAGGATCAACTAATCTCGGAGCAGCAAAGTTGATATGAGGGTACAAATGTAAAGGCAGCTTCCATGTAGGTATACCTGCAATAACTGGTTTCAAAAAGACAAAACTCAAAGAAAACCAAACCGACAAAATAAACTCGCCAGCCCTTGTACCACTGCAATTCCAGAATTGCTCATAGGCAACCTTCTGGGATTTAAATTGATCGGTTATCCAACGCTGGAAAATCAAATTCAGGCTACGCATAAGTTAGCCCTGGGATTGCTTAGATGAAAACGTTGAAACGCACCAGAAAGCGAGAGACTGAAAATCTTTAGCAGCCTGACTAATCGGGGAAAAATGCTGAACAGTAGTAAGGTTAGCAACACAGTCTAGTAAGGCAGTATCACGATGGATCAGTACTGGCACTAATATTCGACCATACTCTTTTTTCAAAACCAACATAAAATCACGACCTACTTCAGTTTCTGGTTGATAGTGACTAATGAGAATTCGGAGTTTTCCCATAGCGACTAAGTCATGAAAGAGTGGATGATTTTGAATCCACGATTGAAGTGCGCTATAGCTAAGTGCATCGGCCGTAATTGTAAGAAATACCGCATCTATTGCATCAATAGCGCCGTTGGCCAATAGGTTGTTTAGATCAGAAAGCTGCGAATGGAACAATTGCCACTGTTCACCCTGCTCTTCGCTCGCATTTAACGTGGTTTCAGCTAATGAGTTCAGGAACGGAGCTCTATTCTGTTCGAATTGATGCTGTTGTTTAGAGGATAACTGACCGAAGGGAAGAAACACCGCGCCCTGTGGACTCTGGTAGCCAGCTTCAAACAAGGAAAGATTTTGCAACATTCTTGCTGCCCACCCATCGTGCTCTCCATTAAGGAGGCCTAGATGGAGCCCTAATAAATTCTCAGGTGAAGCATCTATCGCCAGTACCTGCTTATTGATCTTCACTAAAGCCTGAGACAAATTCGCAGTAATAGTCGTAGAACCACAACCACCGCGCAAGCTAACAAAAACGAGACGTTTCATATCGCTTTCGCTTCTAAACCTGTCTGCTTTTTACCAACCCAATGTTCGGTATCATTGACTCGCTTTGATTGAAATATTAACCACTTACTTTTCACTTGTGTATAAGACTCATTCTCTGTCATTTCAATATACTGATGTTCAGTTAAGTTATATGAAGCGTAGATCGAATTAATGTCTTTTGCTGGTTCAGCCACTCGATATTTCCAAAATAAAAGCACAAAAACACAGAGGTAAAGACGTTCCTGTCAATTCCTTAAGTCTGTATCCATTACGCTGATAACAATTTAACGCACGAACCTATGCGCAGAATCTTTGTAGGATTTAAAAAATGAACCTTGGTTCACACTCATTTCATTTAATAGATGGTGTCTTCTTAGGTATTAAGGAATGAGCAACTTAAAGCCAGTTTGTAACTGCTCACCAAATATCTATATTTAAAATCAATAACATGGAAACATTCATTCATAATGACTATGATATACGATGTGACACATAACTATTTGAAAAATTATAATATATCTATTTTAATTTTCGATCAAACTTGATTAAAATATCTACGTCATTTTATTGTCATAAATTAGTTGCGTAGCTTTAAAGTACAAGTCCCTTCGTTATATGCTACTTACCAACTAATAAATAAACCATTGAACTTAAGGAACTTTATGCACTCGATTCATGGATTACCAGTGACCACTAGTGAAAGAGAGTATGAATCTGTATACGTCAATTTGTTTACTCATAAGCGACTAGCAATTGATTCCTTATTCAGCTTACTAATAAATCAAGACAACACATCACTTACAATCTTCACAGACAAAGAAACATTCTTGACTGGAATCACTGACGAAGTCATTTCAAAGATCAATAACTTAGCAAACACATCACTAGATCAAATGTATTTTGTTAATACTCATCAGTCAAAAAAAACAATTAACCCTATTTTGCTATCCAGAGATATTCATAAGATAAATATAAAGGCAGGTTCTACTTATATTTTATTTATTCATGACTCCTTACTCGCTCATTGTAATGACAATGAAATTAATGAGTTTCTACGAAACATCGAAAAGTTGTCCATTAACAAAAATTTAGCTATCAGTTTGTGTATTTATGGGAACCTTGCAACATCCGTATTAAAACCTAAACTACTCACGAATAACCGACATATAGCTGGGTTAGCGACGATGACACCAATAGACGAGTCGACTTATAATTACCTCGTTGATTTTTGGTCGAATAAACATGGAGTTAAGTCAGATAGCGAATATATCCTAACGAGCTCAAACAGCCATCAATTGGAAGCTACTTTGAATCAGAGCCTAAACTCGACAGGTACTACTGAAGACAGAGCAGACAGCGAACGGATTTATGTAAGTAAAGAAGTTTTAGGTGAGGGAGTTAAGGCGCCCAAAAGCGTGCATTTAGCCAATGACAATCAGACACTATTGAGCATGATCGATAGTCCAAGAGCATCAACCGTGATCTTTAGTTGTGGCGATCAAAGTGAAGTCAGGCAGTTAGCTATTGACTGTTACAGGTTGCGAGCCAAAGCAGGTAATCAGTTAAAAATCGTTATTCGTGAGACCAGCCAGTGTCTGCGATATACAGATGAAAAGTTTCTACTGCGGGCGGGAGTCAATTTGATCTGTCCAGTTCAAGTTCCTCACATGCGCTTTATGACTCAGGTCGAGGCCATACAAGGCCAGGTATCGACTCGGTCCTTGCCTAAAAATGTTGAATCACTGCTCAAATATGATCTGAAGTTCGGGAACAAAGGCTATTTACTCAACAAAGAGTTTACCAATTATTGTAGCGATGTTATTGCAATATCATCACGCTCAAGCATTCGATTTGCACTGATCAAGCTTAATCTATTACCCGGAATGACCCCTGAGGAATGCTTGCGACTTTGCCATATTCGCCGAGACGGTGATATTGTCACCGCCTGTAATAATGCCCTGTATGTTCTTTTTAGTGCTATCCGTCATAACGATATCAATGTTGCGCTGAATAACATCTTCGAGTTCCCTATGCGCGATCTGTTCCATACGGTTCAAACCTATGACACTCAACATGATATCGAAGCCGAACTGCAGAACATCATAGAAGATCAAACTGCAATCTCTCCTGAAGTGTCGAAACTAACGACAGAACAGAAAATATTTTCAGATATTTCTCAACCCATTGCTGACATAACTCCCCTATTCGCCATAAAAACAGTCATCGCCTCTAAGGGAAACATATGAACATTAACGATTTCCTGCTTACGGCAAGTATCAGTATCTCTGTCGGGGTGCTATTAGGGTACTTCCTGCGCGATGCTATTGAGCTTGGTAAACGCTTTTATCAACGTCATCTCACTCGTTCACGATATTTCGAACAAGATGTGATTATTACTAAAAATAAGAAGCTTAAATAATGAAACCTCATGCTAAGGATTCCATTTTTGCAAACCTAAGTTTAGGTTGGTGGAATGTCTATTTTATCGCCAAACTAGCCCTTTTCGTTCAAGGGACAATTGACTTCCACCCAATTGAAAACTTGGCTTTATTGCTGTTTATACTGCTCCCAGTGACAGTGAAACCAATCAACGCGTTTCGCCACCTAATAGCCATAGTGATAGCAGCTTGGCTATTACATTATGACTCTTACCTCCCTCCACTGGATAGGCTTTGGGCACAAGCAGGACAATTGGTACAGTTTGAGATCGGATACCTTATTGAGCTTATGGGAAGATTTGTTTCACTCGAAGCTCTCGTTGGCTTATTCACTCTATGCGCAGGTTATTTCATTCTAAGTAAGTTTTTGCGAGTCTCAGTCTTTGTAGTCATAGCCATGCTTTATGTCAGCTTGCCGGGCAATACCGGCTCTTCGGCTCAAGTTGTGGTTAGTTCAGATTTACCACAATCGAACGATTCTGTGGTGCAACGTCCAGATCAACCGCAAATTGCTGAAATAAACGATCAGTCCCTCAACAAATTGACAGCCGACTTTTTCGAACAAGAAGCGTCTCGCTCTGTCTCGTTTAGCCCGGACAGCAAAACAGATGCACCCTTTGACTTATTGTTCTTAAGTATTTGTTCAGTAGCGTGGGACGATATAGAGATTGCTGGTTTAGCAAATCATCCGTTGTTTAAAGAATTTGACATCATGTTTGATAACTTCAGTGCAGGCACGTCATACAGCGGCCCTGCTGTTATTCGACTCTTAAGAGCGAGCTGCGGACAGCAAGAACACAGCCAACTGTTTGCATCAGCTCCATCAAACCAATGCTATCTGTTTGATAATTTGAAAAACCTTGGCTTTGAAGAGAACCTGTTAATGAACCATAACGGTGTATTCGACAGCTTCCTTGAGTTGATAAAAAAAGATGGAGACTTACAAACAGAACTCATGTCTCAAGATGGGTTTAAACCTTACCAAAAGTCATTTGATGGCTCATCGATATTCAGAGACAAGCAAGTCCTAAATAACTGGCTCCAACAAAGGCTTAACAGCAGCGATGAAAAAGTAGTCGCACTATATAATTCAATCTCATTGCATGATGGCAATAGAATCATCAATTCAAAATCCAGTACTTCAATGATCAGTTATAAAAAACGTTTGAAGAACCTACTTGACGACCTTTACGGTTTTTTCAAGCAACTTGAAGCGTCAAAGCGCAATATCGTTGTTGCCCTCGTACCAGAACACGGAGCAGGTATGCGTGGTGACAGAATGCAAATACAAGGTATGAGGGAAATACCCGCCCCTGCCATTGTACATACCCCGGTTGGTATTAAAATTTTTGGAGAAAATATTGAGCGTAATGGTGAAACCGAGCATGTTAAAGCACCTTCAAGCTATCTAGCGCTTTCGCAATTGGTTGCCAATATTTTGGAAGAAGATATCTATAGCCGTCGCCAGTTCACCCCAGCTAAATTAGCTGAAAACCTACCGGAAACTCCTCTAGTGGCACAGAACTCGGGCTCGACAGTGATAGAGGTAGAAGGAAAATACTACATTACTCTCGATGGCTCTAGTTGGATTGAATACCCAAATAAATAAAAAGGTTGCCTACGTAGAAATAGGCACGAGGCTAATTGAGCCAGTATTGACCATTTGAAAATTTAGTGTTGCTTACGGCAAATCAAAAATCCCTATCAACAAAATTGGTAGGGATTTTTACTTTTATGTTGGAAACAACAAATACAGCTACATCCCGACAAAAAAGCTAATCACCAACGCATTAATCAAATCGACAAAGAAACCACACACTAATGGCACCACAATGAATGCTTGTGGGCTTGCGCCATAGCGATGAGTAACGGCAGTCATGTTCACAATCGCTGTGGCAGTCGAGCCGAGAGTGATGCCTCCGAAGCCGGAACATATAACCACTGAGTCGTAGTTTCTTCCCATCAAGTAATAGACGACGAATATGGTAAATAACAGGGAAAGCAAAATCTGGATACTCATGATCACCGATATATAGCCAAACAACCCATCAAGATCCCAAATGCGGAGCCCCATCAATGCCATGGTTAAGAACATACCTAAGCAGATGTCAGAGATCATCGCTAAGCCTTTGCGACCTTGAGCTATTTTCTCTTGCGTACGACGCTTCTTAAATAGCGCTCGACCAATGTTCCCGATCAGGATACCGGCGATTAAACAGCTTACGAATAGCGGGAGTTTTAAGCCCATCGAATCAATGACTTCGCTTAGACTGTAACCAAGCATCAAGGTGAGGTTTAAAATCAACCATGCCCACAGAACGCCGTAGTGGCTTAGCTCTGTTTTTGTTTCACTTTCTTGGTACGCACCGACCGTCACGTCTTCTTCATTCGATGGGCTAATTTTGTGCTTATTAAGTAGGTAGTTGGCAATTGGACCACCAATCACACACGCCGCAATCAAGCCAACCGTATTTGACGCCACACCGAGCTCTAGCGCGTTCGAAATACCAAACTCTTCAACAAACATTGGTGCCCACGCCAACGTTGTACCTACGCCGCCGATTAAGCTGACAGAGCCCGACAATAAGCCCGCTTTTGGATCCATTCCGAAGCCCGAGGCTACCGCCATGCCGACCACGTTTTGCAACACGATAAAAACAGCGGCAAGAAACAGCAGAATGAACAACGGTCGCCCACCGTTGATCAGCGTTTTAATATCCGCTTGGAGTCCGATGCCAGCAAAAAAGTAGAGAAGCAAAAAATCTCTGACATCTAGGCTAAAGGTGATTTGAATTTCAAATAGATAGTAAAGCGCAGCTACGGTCGCGGCACAAACAAAGCCACCAATAACAGGCTCTGGTAATGAATACTTCCTTAATAATTCCGATCGCTCGATCAAACCTTTACCAATAAACAGTAATGAGATCGCGATAGTAAAGGAGAGCAATGGAGAAACTAGGGTTTCTGTCATAGGGCTAAGGATTCCTAATAGTTAGATTATTAATATTGCGTACTATTAATAATCTAGATTCATGCCAAAAATCAAGCGTTTATCGACGATAAAAACACCAAATATGGTTCAATCTGCGACGGCATTAATAGAGGAAATGACTATCAAGAAAGGATTAAAGGAACTGATACTAAGAATGGATGCGGATGACGTGGAATCTAGAGGCTCTAAAACGAGAAAACCCCAGCATTTCTGCTAGGGTTTTGAATAGTGGTGGAAGAATGGGGATTTGAACCCCAGATACGCTATAAACGTATACTCGCTTTCCAGGCGAGCGCCTTAAGCCACTCAGCCATCCTTCCACAAATTGTGTGTTGAGCTTGTCACTCAACGAGGCGCTACTTTATTGATTCTGCTTGCTTTGGTCAAGGGGCATTCTCAAAAAAAGTGCATTTTTCGGCTTGTTCGATTACAAATTAACTCATTAGATCAAAAACAAACCAAATTTTATTCTATCGCTACACTTACGCTTGTTGCTTTTCTTAAGCTCGTTGATAGTAGCCAGGAACTCTAAACCATTTACGGCACATATCTAAGAAGTAACCGTACAACACGCCCATACCACATGAGATTACAGCGTTACTGGTTACAGCCGTGACTATCTGGTCGCTTGAAGCACCAACCGCCAATAAAATACCGGCATACACAGGCGACTGGAACAACACGTAAGCTAAAAGGTCAGATATATTCTTCATCAACGAACTCTGTGAAAGCTTTGCACCATTACGCAAGAACCAATCACGAAAAACACCATAAGGCCAAGCGATAGCAATGTTTACCGGAATAGATAACGTTCGAGAAGCAAGAGATTGCTCAAACGTCATACCTGAAATAAACACTTCTACGATCATGCCAGAGATAAAACAGAAAACTACCATAGCAAATGTATCCGCCGCTGCGTTACGAATACAAAATGGACCACGAGACTTCATTGATACCAAACCTAAAATATATCACTGCCTATTGAGTGAATTAGCAACATATAAATAAGGTGTATTTACACCCTACCAGATAATGTCGCTATTAAATCACAAGATTAGTAGTCATACATTCCAAAATAAAAATCAAGTTGTAAATTAACAACCGAAAACCACTTAAAAAGCAGTTACTTCCACCAAAAAATCTTATCAAGGTCAAATAGTAGACAATTCGTTATTAATTTTCTGTAACTAAACAACATCTAAGCCATAGGTATATTTACAGTAATGATATTGATGACATCTTGAGAAGGAGGCTCTCCCAGAGATACCTGTTCTAGTGCCTTATCAACTTGATAGGTAAGTTCAGCATTGTTCATTGGCTTGACATGAACACGCAGACTCTCTAACGCAAATCGAATCAACTCTAGATTATTGTCTTCAAGTGCTACGTAAAGCATGACCAGAAGTTCTTCTGTGTTGTCTTTGTTTCGTAGGTCAGGTTTAGGCAACGAGCGGCTTTGGCTTTTTTCCTCATGAAAATGTGTTTTGGGCACATTTCCGTTATGGCTGTCTAATCCATGTTTTTCTAGACCATGGCCTTCTCTTTCATGAATGGCTTGGTCATGGTTGTTGTCGTGATTAGCACTATCACTTTGTTTATTTGCGCTCTCTTCCTCGTGGAACTGGTAAAGCTTGTTTGAATAACGGAATAAAGCGTCATCAAGCTCTCGCTCATCAATGGGTTTCGCAATAATGTAATCCACGCCGGCGCCGAGCATGCGTTCGCGAGTCTCTTTGAATACATCAGCAGTACAACCTAAGATCAAGACTGATGAAACATCGCCAATCAGAGCGCGAATTGCAGTGGTTGATTCAACACCATCCATTACAGGCATATGGTTATCCATCAGCACCAAATCAAAGTGCTCAGCAACGACGGCTTGTATGGCAAGCTCACCGTTTTCCACGCTTTTACACGTGAACCCTTTGCTGTTCATAAATGTTTCGATGATGATTGTATTGGTCCGGTTATCCTCCACAATCAGCACTTTCAATCCAGAGTAATCTAACTTCTTGTGAGGCAAGCTCTCTATCTCTCCAGGCTGACAGGGTTGAATCTTTAGTCGAACATCAAAGCTCGTGCCTATCCCTTCCTCACTGGTGACTGTAATACTGCCATCCATAAGCTGAGCGATTTTCTTTACAATCGCCAAGCCAAGGCCTGTACCGCCAAAACGCCTTGTTGTCGACGACTCTGCTTGTTCAAAAGGCTTGAAAATACGCTTTTGGGCTTCTTTGGAGATCCCAATGCCAGTATCGCGAACTCGAATACTGAGGTAGGTCTCACTCCCTTCTACGACTTCTCTGAGATACACCTCAACGAAGCCTCTAGAAGTGAACTTCACGGCGTTGTTCAGAAGATTAAACAAGATTTGGCGCAAGCGTGCTTTGTCCGAGAAGTACCAGCGACCAGAAGGCACCTCAGAATACACTTTGAATTGAAGCCCTTTCTCGGAAGACAATGTGTAGTAGACACTGTTAATACTGCCGATGATCGAATCAAGCGGGAATCGAGTCTCATCGAGATCTAACCTGCCCTGCTCGATTTTTGAAAAGTCTAATATCTCATTGAGCAAAGTCATCATATGATCGCCCGAATCATACAAACTCTTAAGATGCTTCTCTTGGTCAGAATTTAGCGGCGTTTTTAGCAAGATCTGAGCGGTGCCCAGCACCCCATTCATTGGCGTGCGGATTTCATGTGACAGGGTTGCGAGAAAAGCTGTTTTAGCATTGGTTGATGCTTGAGCTTTGACTTTTTCCGCTTCGAGGTAAATGGTCTTTTCGTTGAAGGTTTTAATCAAGTGGCCGATTTCATCATCACTTGAATAATCAACATCAATGATTTCACCCGCTTTCGAACCATCAACCTTAGCGGCGATGGTTGTTATCGGACTAATCAAATAGCGGTTCAATAAGTAATAACCAGCCATTACACACAGTAGTAATAGCGGCACAATACCGCCCTCGATACTCATCACTTGACGAAAAACTTCGTCTGCCACACGTGACTTTGAGTTAACCACATCCACTTGCCAACCGAATTCGCCAAATTGGCTGCTACTGATGTAGATCCCTTCAACGAGATTGAAGTTATGAGAAACCAGCACTTGGTTGAGTTTATCTCTCAACGTAATACCAAGATTGTACTCTTCTGCATGGTTTTTGATGAAACCCAATAGTTCTTCGAGGGAAAGATCCACAGTCGCAACGCCCGCGAAGGTTCCATCGTAATAATAAGGGGAAGAAGCAGTGATCATTCGAACGTGTGTGTATGGGTCGATATACACATCACTCCATGAGATGGTTCCCTGTGGCTTGTCTACGACAGACGTGTACCAATACTCTTCATGATAAGGGGCGTTTTTAGGATTGTTATAAGAAAACAGTTGGTCAATCGTGCCGTCGTCGGCTTTGTTGAAAAAATAGCTGTTAAGCAGCTTTTTAGAATCCAACATATAAGGTTCAGGCCAAATACCAGCGCTGACGATCGTGTCATCACTCGCCGCCAACATCGACTTAAACAGCGGGATGACATCGTCACCATTGCGATGTGCCTGAGCGAAACCAACTAAACTATCAACAAAGCCTTGAGAGCTACTGAGTGGCTCTGTAATCAATGCGGACAACAACTCCGTACGCAAGTCGAGGTTTTGTTGTAATTTGGCACGCACAGGGGATTCTACGACGTAATAAGTCACACTGCCGACAATGGCAATAAACATCGCAAGGTATATTCCAAGCGCTACCATGCTTTTTTTCTTTAAAGACGACCGTATCTGCATAATTCTTTTATTGTTTTCTTTTCTGTTAAACCTAGTGTTTATCACCAACGACATCAAGCCTTTTTAGATTGAAGCTTGATTGGCACAAGTTCATTGGTACTATAAGCGCAAATATGTTCCCTTTTACGGTACCTCACTTTGACCTTACAAGATATTCTTGCGCTTCCAGAGTTGGAAGGAAAGCTAATCACAGAACACAAAACCATGGGATTTGTCACTGCAATGGCAGCGGCGCCTAATGTGTTAACACCGCATGAGTGGCTACCGTTCCTTTGGGGTGGTGAAGAAGTTGCTCCATTTACGGATGGTGAACAACTTGAAAGCTACATTGAAGTTATCATCTCTCTTTGGAACAAAACACGTCCTGAGCTAATCGAAGGCACGTGGGTTTGGCCTGAAGATTGCCAACTGGATGATGCAGAAGTGGTGAATACCGCAGCTCGCGATTTCTGTGAAGGCTTGCTTCAAGGCTGGCAGATCGCTCGTGACGACTGGGAAACACTGATGCCTGAAGACAGCGAAGACAACGCGCTCGTCGGTGGTGTGTTACTTTCACTTAGCATGCTTTACGATCCGGAAACATCAATCGCGACACTTGCAGAGCAAGGTATTGAAGGCCTAGAGCAATTCGAAGAGATCTTCAACGCAGTTCCAGTGATGCTTTGCGGTCTAACGCAGCGTGGTATCGCACTAGCAGAAGCTCAATAAGCTAGATAAGTAGTGCAAAAGAATTAAGCTCAACTTGCTTAGCTCGATCTAACGATAACAAAAAGGCCTCACGATGAGGCCTTTTTTAGATCTGAAGGAACGGTGTTAGCTTAAAAGCCTTTCCAATCGAAGTGATCGATACGTTCATCGGCAATATAAAACAACTTAGTCCCACTGCTGACAACTTGATCAAGTTCTGGGTTAAGTTCAATACCGCTGCCAGTATCAATCGCGATCAACGTTGCTTGATACTTCTCTTTAAACACAGAGAAAATAGGCGCAACGGTCACAGGTTCAGCGTTTTCAGGGAAGTACGTTGAATACTGTGTCATGCCTCTTGTGGAGCTTAATAACTCTTGATGAAGCGCACTAGAACCAGGGTCGACTGCTGCTTTGGCCAGCATTTCCGCACCAACAGCAGGAATACATTCTGAGTTAGGGCAATGCTTGTGTAGCAGGTCGCTCAATGCTTCATCTTTAAAGTACACCAAAAGGTGCGCCTTAGGGTTTCGGTTCGCACAGTAGAGCGCCGCAGATAGAGTGATGTCGTCTTCTGGGTTATCAATCAGAATACAACTGGCTGACTCAATGCCCGTTTTCTCCATCTCTTTGCCATCAGTGTAGCTATTCACTTTGACGAAATTGATTTCACCAGGTAACGGGTTCTCAATATCTGAACGAGTACATAATACGATTGGTCGCTTGCCCGTTTCTTCATGCTGCAACATGCGAATGAGATGAATGGTTCTTTGCTCATTCCATCCAAGCATCAAAATGTGGTTGTCCACTCTAACTCTCCTTTTTCCTAGCAAGCCTGCTCGCCAATATTCAACACCTTCTGTCGCCACTTTACCGAGTAGTGCGGCGAAAAGGCTCAACCCACCTGGAATCACAAATAGAATAACGATCCACTGCCCTGCTACCGTGGTCGGTGATAAATCACCATAACCAACTGTAGAAGCCGTCACCACCAAATAGTAAGCGAATACGGTAACCGAACTGGTTAAATCTGTTTCACCCGCCAAATACAGCATCGACCACGATAGAGCTATGTAGCCAAGAAAAGTGAACAGTAAGTTTTTGCCATTCAAAACAAATATGTTTGCTTTGATCCAGCGTTTGAGTTGTAACCAGATTATCATTCGAGCCTCAAATCCTTTTCTGTTACTTACATGCTAGAAAAAATACGCGATATCAACAAGATATATCATCAGAAAAAGATACATAAGATCAACATTGATATCGATAGCCAATACTCAGATACAAAAAAACCAGCACTCGGCTGGTTTTTCTCTTGATGGGAAAAGCAAAACAGTGATTAAGCTGGACTGCTTATATCATCAAGGCAACGAAATTAAGCGTTGCCTTTAACCTGTAGGTTAAGCTGTTCAGCAAAATCTAGCATGCGGTTCAATGGGATAAGAGACTTCACACGTAGTTCGTCAGAAACGAAAATTTCGTGTTGCTTACCACCATGCTCAAGTGCGTTTTCAATCGCTTCAAGGCCGTTCATTGCCATCCAAGGACAGTGTGCGCAGCTACGACACGTTGCACCAGCACCCGCTGTTGGTGCTTCAATCAATTCTTTTTCAGGAACCAATTGTTGCATCTTGAAGAAGATACCTTTGTCTGTCGCGACAATCATCTGTGGATGAGGCAGCTCTTTTGCCTTCTTAATTAGCTGGCTTGTTGAGCCTACAGCATCAGCCAGTTCAACAACACTTGCTGGTGACTCTGGGTGAACCAAAATAGCCGCTTCTGGGTAGACCGATTTCATTTTCTTCAAAGCATCCGCTGAGAATTCATCATGAACGATACACTCACCTTGCCAAAGCAACATGTCAGCGCCAGTTTGATTTGCGATGTAAGAACCTAGGTGACGGTCAGGGCCCCAAATAATGGGTTTGCCTTCAGCGTCTAGGCTTTCAACGATTTCTAAAGCAATGCTCGACGTAACCACCCAGTCTGCACGAGCTTTAACAGCGGCAGAGGTGTTCGCGTATACAACCACGGTGTGGTCAGGGTGAGCATCACAAAATTCTGTAAATTTGTCAGCAGGACAACCAAGATCAAGTGAACATTCAGCTTCAAGCGTTGGCATTAGAATGCGCTTTTCAGGCGTAAGAATCTTCGCAGACTCACCCATGAAACGAACACCAGCGATGATCAAAGTGCTTGCTGAATGACGGTTACCGAACTTAGCCATTTCTAAAGAATCGCCAACGAAACCACCAGTTTCTTCAGCCAGAGCCTGAATTTCAGGATCCGTGTAGTAGTGTGCAATTAGAACTGCATCTTTTTCTTGAAGTAGTTTTTTGATGTTCGCGATGTGGGCCTGTTTCTGAGCGTCGCTCAATGGAACTGGCTTCGGCGGAAACGGGTAAACTGTATCGATTTTATCTAGTATATGACTCATTGCTCTTGCTCTACGCAACTTCTTCCGAGGATTAGAGTATTCTACACAGGACAGCGATGAGGATCAAAAAGGATTGGTTGCAAGCGGTGACTAGCTAAGACTTAAAACGCATAAACAAGGTGATGCGTTGGCGTCACAAAGCGGCTGAGTAAATATTAAGGAAGTAAGCAGGTATAAAAAAGAGGTACCTGAGCACCTCTATTTTGTTTATAAGTGGGTTTTGGCCACTTTAGCCGAAGCACTGTTTGGGTACTCGGTAACGACTTGTTGGTAATATTTCTTAGCTTGCGTCGCGTTATTGTTGCGTGCAGCTATGTCACCAAGCTTAACCAGCGCATCTGCTCGCTTGTTTGAGTCTTTGTACGACACAACAGCTGCAAAGCTCTTCACGGCTTCTTTATCTTGCTTCTTAGCGAAATAAAGCTGACCTAACCAGTAATGTGAGTTAGGTGTAAAGGTAGAATCTGGGAAGTCTTTTTGAAACTTTTGGAATGCTGCGATAGCACCCGTGTAGTCTCGTTGCTTTAGAATCATATCTACAGCATTTTGATAAGCGGTTTGCTCATCGACATCAGTACTGAACGTACCAGAAGCATCTTTAGAGCCTTCGCTCGCTGCCACTGCTACCGTTGCTGTTCCTGCTGCTTTCACCTCGCCTCTTACACGATCCAGTTCAATGAACAGTTCACGTTGGCGCTCTAGCATTTGCTTCATATCGTAACTGTTTCGTTCCAGCTCACCACGAAGTTCACTGATCTCCAGTGCCATGTCGTCGATTTGCTGTTGCATTTGAAGCTGAACGAGGTTGCGATTTTGAAGCAGGCGCTCTAAACGCTCGATATCTGATTCGTTAGAGGCTGCTGATCGAGAGGAAGATGATGAATTGGTTGCGGTGCTATTGAGATCGGATACTGGAGCTGGTGCAGCGAACGCGATGTTCGCTGCACTTGCCAGTAACGAAAGCAAAATGACTCGCTTTGTGTTACTGAACATGAGGCAATTCCTCAATTATATAGCCTACTAAAATTAGTAAACTAGTACTGCGCGACGGTTTTTAGCGTACACATCTTCAGATTGACCTAGAAGAAGTGGCTTCTCTTCACCGTAGCTTACGATAGAGATTTGGTCTGCTTGAACACCTAGAGCTTGTAGGTATTTCGCTACAGCTTGTGCACGACGCTCGCCAAGTGCGATGTTGTACTCAGGAGTACCGCGTTCATCAGCGTGACCTTCGATAGTAACGTTCATGTCAACGTTGTTGCTTAGGTAAGCTGCGTGAGCTGCTAGAATTTCTTCGTAGTCGCTAGCGATAGTAGAGTTATCGAATGCAAAGTAGATTGTTTGAGTTTCGCGTAGCGCTTGCTCTTTAAGCTCTTGCTCAGACAGTTGAGCGTTAGCATCAATTGGCGTTACAACAGTTGTGTCTACGTTGCCTTCTGAACCTGAAGTTGTTTGGTTGCTTTCAGTACCTGAAGTTGCAGATGTTGCTTCATCAGTTGAGCTACATGCCGTTACTGCCATCACTGGTAGTGCAATCATCAAGCCTTTAAGAACTTTGTTAAGTTGCATCTTTTTTTCCTTACGTTATCAAACTTAGTTTCTACAGCGACTAAGTGCTATAGATAGTTAATTGCCACAATAGTTAACACTATCAATAGCTAAAAGAATGTATCACTTTAATTAGAGGAACGGTGACCATGCAGGCGCTCTTACGCGCCCGTTGGTTGCCGGTAATCTAGCTTTAAAACGACCATCGATAGAAACCATCGATAGCACGTTTGTTTTGTTGTAAATAGAGCTATAGATAACCATACCTCCATTCGGTGCAATACTTGGAGATTCATCTAACAGTGTTTTTGTTAGCACCTGAACCGCACCGGTTTCCAAATCTTGCTTAGCCAAGTTAAAACCTGAGTTGCTACGATTTACCATAATTAGGAATCGTCCATCAGGGGTGATCTGGCCACCTAAGTTTTGGCTACCTTGCCAAGTAATACGAGAAGTCGAATTATTGGACAAATTTACATTATAAATCTGAGGTTTACCACCACGATCCGACGTGAAAATAAGAGACTTGCCATCTGGGTGCCAGAATGGTTCAGTATTATTAGAACGCCCGCGGGTAATTTGAGTCAGCTTACGGCTAGCAAGGTCAAGTGTGTACACTTGAAGGCTGCCTGTTTTCGACAATACCAATGCCAATGTCTTACCGTCTGGCGAGAATCTTGGCGCGCCATTGTGACGAGGGTATGACGTCACCTTCTCACGTTCACCGGTGTAAATATTCATAATGAATATTTCAGCTTGGCCATTTTGGAAGCTTACATAAGCCAGCTTCTTACCGTCTGGAGACCATGCTGGTGACATAAGAGGTTGTTTAGAGCGAAGTACTAAACGCTCGTTGAAACCATCGTAATCAGCAACACGAAGTTGGTATGGGTATTTATCTTTGTCGTTCACTACTACGTAAGAGATACGAGTTAAAAACGCGCCTTTCTCACCAGTCAGTTCTTCATACACTAAATCAGAAATACGGTGTGCATACTCTCTCAAGCGTTTACCCGGAACCGTCGCTTTCTTGTTGAACAAAACGTGGTCTTTAGAAAGTACCAGTTGGCCTTCATCACTTAACGCACGGCTTTGTCCTTTGGTCAGCTGACCACGAACAATGTCGATCAACTGGTAGTTGACGACGTATTGCCCTTCAGCATTTTTAGTAATGCTACCGGTTAGTAATGAATCAACGCCTAGGTTAGTCCAAGCATCAAAGTCGACCTCTGTTTCGCTGTAAGGCGTTTGAGGCATTTTGCTTGTTGCAACTGGGCTGAATTTACCACTACGTTGTAAGTCAGAAGCGATAACCGCTGATACATCGTGTGGCAAAGGTCCTGCGCCTTCCCAACGAAAAGGCACGATGGCAATAGGTCTAGCAGAGTTTATACCGTCTGTAATAACCAGCTCCAGCGCTGCATGTGCAAACTGGCTGCTTGTCGCTATTACGAAAACAAAACTCAGTAATAGTTTTTTTAACACAAGTTCGTCCTTTTACTCTGGTGATACAGTTAAGTTGATGTCTTTCAGTGATTTCACAATGTCTGGGTCTTTGGGCAATGGATAAGATTGCACTTGTGCCACGGCACGCTTGGTTGCTGCGCACAAACGGCTGTCTCCATCCAAAATACTCAAGCTTCCCAGAATCGCATTCGAACCCGTTGGAATGAGCTTAAGGTTCACTCGACATGAGCGTCCTCTGTAGCTGTCTTCTAACAATAAGTTCTGTTGAATAAGCTGAGTATAAATCGCACCGTAACGCTGTGCTTCATCACTAATAAATTGTTGTTTAGCCGAAGAGTTTTGAGTCGACTCAGTTTCAAGCCCAGCAAAGATATCGTTCAATGCTGCTTCTTGTTGTTTGCGCTCTTTTTCGGCTCTTGCTGCAGCTTCTTTTGCTTTACGGGCTTTCTCTGCTGCTACCGCCGCTTCTTTCTCTTTCGCTATACGCTGCTTTTCAGCACGTTCAGCGGCTTCTTTTTCTTTGCGAGCTTTGTCTGCTGCCTCTTTCGCGGCTTTTTCTTTTGCCACGCGTTCTTGTTCAGCTTTGGCGACAGCCGCTTCTTTGGCCTTGCGTTCTTTCTCCGCCTTAACCACAGCGGCTTCTTTTAGCTTACGATCAGCTTCTGCTTTCGCGGCTTTCTTTTGCTCTGTCTTTAAACGAGCCTCTTCGACTTTACGTTGTTTCTCTTTTTCAACTCGGCGTTTTTCAGCTTCTCGCGTCGCTTTCGCTTCTTTGGCTTGTTTTTCTTTCAGCTTGCGGATGTTTTCTTCTTCCGCTTTACGATTCTTTTCAAGTCGTTCGCTCTCACGACGTAACTTGTCTAACCGTTCTTGTTCTTTCTTACCCGCAGCTTCTCTTTGTTGACGAATCTGTTGGGCTTGCTTGCGAACTAACTGAGGGTCAATCACGACCGCCTGAACCATCTGCCCTGTTGGCTTAGGTTCTGACATCGTGAAGTCTGCTCCCCAAATAAGAGCGACGAATAGAATGACATGCAGCCCGATTGAAATTAGAAGCGGCGTTTTGAAATTATTGGATTTTTTATTATTCGCTTTCATGAATGCTACGGAGCTATTCCCTTATATCCGTTAAAAGGCCAACCTTTGGCACACCTGCACGGCTTAATTCATCAAGTAATAAAACAACTTCAGCGTAAGGCGTTGCGGCATCACCGCCGACCGCCACTGGAGAGTTAGGATTCAGAGACAATTCCGCTTTAACCCGAACAATAATGTCTTCAATTGACAGGCCTCGTTGAACCTCTTCATCGTTAACGCTCAAGCCAAGCTCACCGTCTTTGTTCACTTCAACGATAATGAAGCTCGCGTTCTCGTCACCCAGTAAATCTTGAGCTGATTTAGCCGTTGAAGCCTTTGGCAATTCAACATCAACACCTTGTGTGACGAATGGTGAGGTCACCATAAAAATAATCAGCAAAACCAGCATAACGTCGATGTAAGGTACAACGTTAATCTCTGCCGTCATTTTGCGTTTTTTAGGTTGGTATCCAGCCATCTATTATTCCCTGCCAGCCATCGCTTGACGGTGAAGAATACTGTGAAACTCTTCAGAGAAAGTCGCATAGTTATGTTCGAGTTTACCTACTCGGCTACTGAAGCGGTTGTAAGCCATAACAGCAGGAATAGCAGCAAATAGACCCATTGCTGTTGCAATCAGAGCTTCTGCAATACCAGGTGCAACCATAGCGAGTGTCGCCTGCTTCACTTCGCCTAGTGCGATGAATGAGTGCATGATGCCCCAGACCGTACCAAAAAGGCCGATATAAGGACTGATAGAACCGACGGTCGCTAGGAAAGGTAAATTGGTTTCTAGCTCATCCACTTCACGGGCAACCGCAACGCGCATTGCACGACCAGTGCCTTCCATAATGAAATCAGGAGAAGTGGCATTAGATTTACGAAGGCGTGCAAATTCGGTGAAGCCTGCGTAGAAGATTTCTTCAGTACCAGAAAGCTCGTCTTTGCGTTTATTGCTCTCTTGGTACAATTTAGCAAGATCAACGCCAGACCAAAATTTGTCTTCAAAGACTTCTGTTTGTTTAGAAGCTTGAGATAATACTTTACTTCTTTTTATGATCATTGCCCAAGAAACAACAGACATGCCCATAAGAATCAGCATGACCATCTTAACTAGTAAGCTAGCTTCTAATATTAGGCCTAAGATTGAGATTTCAGCAGTCACTATTCGTTAGCTCCGTGAGAATAAATGTTGGCATTGCTTTGGGTTTCATTTTTTGATTATCGATACATGCTACCTTAACCATTGCTTTACACAATGCCTTGCCATCAGGATTTACGATCTCTTGACAGAAGACCAAGGTAGCTCGCTTCAACTCGTAAATATTTGTAATGACTTGTAAAGAATCATCAAGCCGCGCACCTTGAATAAAATCAATGTCCATATGTCGGACTACGAAACCGATATTTTGTTCTAACAAGACTTGCTGAGAGACGCCAATTGAGCGCAACATCTCAGTTCGAGCGCGCTCAAAGAACTTAAGATAGTTGGCATGATATACCACCCCACCAGCATCGGTGTCTTCGTAATACACTGTCACAGGCCAAGTAAATGGCTTAGATAATCCCTGCAATTTGCTACCACAACCCAAAACGATAAAGATCTCACTATAACCTAACTCTTTATCATTAAAAGTATATGGCAGTGATTTATTTGATTTGAAAGACGAAAAAAAAGGCCATCTGTATAAGATGACCTCTTTTTGGCTAAAAACCCAACAGCTACCTAGGTTTACTTTGTTATAAACCTAATCCACAACCCCATTTAGATAAGGCGCAGCACGGTTAGATAGAGCAAAATCGTGAGTGAAACGTAAGGGCTGAATAATAACTGCCACATCCAAGCTCTTGGTTTAAAACCGATACCATAAACCATGCTCGAGCATACAGCCCAGATGAACATAGGCCCAATGATAGCGTTAAAGCCACCGATGCTTGCCGCATACGTTTCAGGATCCCACATTACTAAACCAACATGCATGAAACCCAATATTAAGGATAAAGCTCTTAACAGAGTCTTATCCATTGGTTGATGCAATTTAGCAACTTGCTCTGCGAGATTACTCACTGTCTTTATCCATCATTTCTGAATGCTCAAGCCAAAGAGCATTGATGATGCCGAATGCACATGCTAGAAGTACACCCAAAATCCATGCGAAATACCACATAAAATTTCTCCTAAGTTATTTAACTTCTAGCTTAGTAAGCTGAAACGTCATTATCTTCGATGTGTTTCTTATCTAGACGACCAAACATTTTGTAGTATGTCCAAGTCGTGTAGCCCAGAATCACAGGAACCATTACCGCCGCAACTCCGGTCATAAGACCAAGCGTTAGCTCACTCGCTGTTGAATCCCACATAGTCAAACTATGGCTAGGGTTCAGGCTAGATGGCATTACGAATGGGAACATTGCAAAACCAGCCGTTAAAATAACACCAGCGTTAGATAGGCTTGAGAACAAGAATGCGAAACCACCACGCTCAAAGCGAGATGCAATCACAGCAAGCAGTGGCATTGCTACACCAAGAATCGGTGCAGCCCACATTGCTGGATACGTTTCGAAGTTTGTCATCCAAGCACCAACTTGAAGTGATACTTCTTTGTTTAGTGGGTTTGAATCAGCAAACGTATCGATAGTGCTTGTAATTACATAGCCTTCGATAGATTGAACCCAGAAGCCACCAATAACGAATAGAGCAATAGCAATTAGGCCAGTGATCTGAGCAACGTTACGAGCGCGACTGTGCAGCTCTTCTGTTGTCTTCATTTGAAGCCATGTTGCACCTTGCATCACGAACAACATCAGAGCCAACACACCACAAAGCAATGCAAACGGATTTAGCAGAGCGAAGAACGTACCATGGTACTTAGACATCATGAATTCGTTCAGTTCGAATGGAACACCTTGTAATAGGTTACCAAATGCCACACCGAAAATGATCGGTGGAACTGTGCCACTAAAGCAAAGTGCGTAGTCCCAAGTCTTACGCCATTTTGGATCTTCAATCTTAGAACGGTAATCAAGAGCAAGTGGTCGTAACCAAAGCGCTGCTAACGTCGCATACATTGCGAAGTAGAAACCAGAGAAAGATGTCGCGTAAACCAGTGGCCATGCAGCAAACAATGCACCACCCGCAGTGATAAGCCAAACTTGGTTACCATCCCAGTGAGGGGCAATCGTGTTTAGCATAATACGACGTTCAGTGTCGCTCTTACCGATAACAGGTGAAAGGGCTGCAACACCCATATCGAAGCCATCAGTTACGGCGAAACCAACCAGTAGAACACCGATCAATACCCACCAAATAAGTCGTAAGCTTTCGTAATCAAACATAATATTCCCTCACTTATACTTCGACTGAACGGCTAACTTTGTCTTCAACAGAGTTATCGTTTTGTTCAAAGTGGTAACGGCCTGTCTTTAAGCTACTTGGACCTTTACGTGCGAATTTCAGCATTAGGTAAACTTCAGCAATTAAGAACACTGTGTACAGTGCCAGAATCGCGAATAGAGAAGTCCAAAGCTGTTCAATAGTTAGTGCTGATGCAGCCACATTAACCGGTAGGATTTCACCAACCGCCCATGGTTGACGACCAAATTCAGCAACGAACCAACCCGCTTCGATCGCAATCCAAGGCAGTGGGATTGAGAATAGCGCAGCTTTAAGTATCCATGGTTTCTGTTCGATCTTCTGACGACACGTTTGAACAAATGCCGCACCGAATACAAACAACATGATGAAGCCACAAGCCACCATCAAACGGAATGACCAGAATAGAGGCCAAACTGTTGGGATAGAATCATCCGCAGCCATTTGGATTTGATCTTCTGTTGCATCAACAACGTCGTCTGTGTAGCGCTTAAGAAGCAGACCGTAACCTAGGTCACCTTTCACTTCGTCGAACGCTGCAATGTTTTCTTCAGACTTGTCGCCTGAACGTAGCTTTTCAAGCAGCTCGTATGCGTACATACCAGTACGGATACGATCAACGTGATCATCACGTAAGTCACGCAGGCCCGTTACTTCAGTATCAAGCGAACGCGTTGCGATGATACCCATTACGTAAGGGATTTTAATTGCGTAGTCAGTATTCATTGTTTCTTGGTTTGGAATACCAAAAACAGTAAATGCTGCTGGAGCTTCTTCAGTGTGCCACTCTGCTTCTACCGCAGCGAGCTTCACTTTTTGAACTTCACCAAGCTCGTAACCAGATTCATCACCTAGCACGATTACTGACAGGATCGCCGCCATACCGAAAGATGCAGCAATCGCAAAAGAGCGACGAGCAAAGGCAAGGTCACGACCTTTAAGAATGTAGTATGAGCTGATACCAAGGATGAACATTGCACCCGTTGTGTAACCAGACGCCACTGTGTGTACGAATTTAACTTGCGCTACTGGGTTTAGTACAACTTCAGCGAAGCTCACCATTTCCATACGCATGGTTTCAAAGTTAAATTCCGCACCCACTGGGTTTTGCATCCAGCCGTTCGCTACCAAGATCCAAAGCGCTGAGAAGTTAGAGCCAAGTGCTACTAACCACGTTACCGCTAAGTGCTGACGCTTTGACAATCTGTCCCAACCGAAGAAGAAAAGACCAACAAAAGTAGACTCTAGGAAGAATGCAACAAGCGCTTCAATAGCTAGCGGAGCACCGAAGATGTCTCCAACGTAGTGAGAATAGTAAGACCAGTTCGTACCAAACTGAAACTCCATGGTTAAGCCTGTCGCTACACCAAGAGCAAAGTTAATACCAAACAATTTACCCCAGAACTTGGTCATGTCCTTGTAAATTTGTTTGCCAGTCATTACATATACTGACTCCATAATGGCAAGAAGAAATGCCATACCTAAAGTCAGTGGAACAAATAGGAAGTGATACATCGCTGTAAATGCAAACTGCAATCGCGACAGATCAACAACATCAATCATGGTAACTCCTTTGTGTCGGCTGAATGACACTTGTGTGATTATTCACCGCAAATATCCATGTTAAAACAATTTATATAATTGTTATTACAAATTGAAATTTGTAGCAAAAACGTACCGTTATAGTTAGATTATTGTTAAGCATGAGCTAATATAGCTGGCGCTAATATTACTGGTAAAATCAGTATGTTTCAAAAGGTTTATAGGAGAAGTCTGCGTTGATTTGTATCAATTTTATTCAAGCAAATTAGAGTTATTTTTAAACAATCATGATTAAAATCACACCAATTTTAGCGTTGTTAATAACCGCGCATGATATCTGTGACAAAAGCTCAGCACCACTTCAACATCCAAATTACAACTACCCATAAAGTATTAACAAAAGATATGACAGTTTATTTCATTTTTTGTTAGCTAAATCAAACTTGAAATCAAAGTTTCCATTTTTGAATTTCGATATTTAGCCTTTTTATCGATTTGCTCAAAGAGTTGTTATTCAATAAAAACCAAAAAATCCCAGCGCTTATGCAACTGGGATCTTTAGAAATGAATAAGTTAACGATTTGAGGGTTTGTCTATTCCGAAGTGTAAATACGCTCTGTCGGTAGCAATTCGACCTCTTGGTGTTCTTTGCAGATAACCCTGCTGAATCAAATACGGTTCCAATACATCTTCAATCGTATCTTTTTCTTCACCAATCGCAGCTGCCATGTTATCGATACCGACCGGACCACCACCAAACTTCTCCATAATCGCAAGTAGAAGCTTTCTGTCCATGTAGTCAAAGCCTTTGGCATCAACGTCCAACATATTGAGTGCCTTATCCGCTACGTCTGGGCAAATATGTCCGTCGGCTTTCACTTCCGCGTAATCTCGTACACGGCGTAATAAACGGTTCGCGATACGCGGTGTACCACGAGCACGACGAGCAATTTCTAATGCCCCATCCGACTCCAATGAAAGTCCAAGGCAATCTGCGCTGCGCTGAACGATGTTTTGAAGGTCTTCAACCTTGTAATACTCAAGACGCTGAGTAATACCAAAACGGTCACGTAATGGCGATGTCAGTGAGCCAGCACGAGTGGTTGCACCAATCAAAGTAAAAGGAGGAAGGTCGATCTTGATAGAACGTGCCGCAGGGCCTTCACCAATCATGATATCCAGTTGGTAATCTTCCATTGCTGGATACAGAACCTCTTCAACCACAGGGCTTAAGCGGTGGATCTCATCAATGAAAAGCACATCGTTTTCTTCGAGGTTGGTTAATAGCGCGGCTAAGTCGCCCGCTTTTTCTAAAACCGGACCTGAAGTCGTGCGGATGCTCACATCCATTTCATTAGCAACAATGTTCGCAAGCGTGGTTTTACCTAAACCGGGAGGGCCAAAAATCAACAGATGATCCAGAGCTTCATTTCGCATTTGGGCTGCTTGAATGAAAATCTCCATCTGGTTACGAACGTGGTCCTGACCTTGATAGTCGGCTAACGCCTTTGGACGTATTGCACGGTCGATAACATCTTCATCTTTAAAGACCGGATTATCCGGTGCAATCAGGCGATCGGCTTCAATCATAAATTCTGTTATTCCTAACTCTGCGTACAGGCAAAGTGAATGAGTCTATTTTCTAGAACAAGTATATGAGGTATTAAACCATCGACTTCAGTGCTTCGCGAATCAATTGTTCGCTGGTCATGCCATCTTTAGCCACTTGAGCAACAACTTTAGAGGCTTGAGTCGGTTTATAACCCAACGCAAGTAGTGCGCTTACGGCTTCTTCTTCAGCATCGTGAACCGCTGGCATCGAGTCCATTGGCGCTGCATCCGTTGCAGGCGTAAACAGATCACCTGTGCCCCACCCTTTCAAGCGGTCTTTCATTTCAACAACCAGACGCTCTGCCGTTTTCTTACCAACACCCGGCAGTTTAACCAGCGTAGAGATATCTTCACGTTCAACGCTCTGAACGAATTGGCTTGCCGTCATTCCAGAAAGGATACCAAGACCAAGTTTAGGACCGACACCATTCGCTTTAATCACTTCACGGAACAAGGCACGCTCTTTAACGGTGTTAAAACCATAAAGTAGCTGAGCATCTTCACGTACCACAAAATGAGTGTAGATAATTGCTTCTTCGCCTACGTTTGGTAACTCATAAAAACAGCTCATTGGCATTTGAACTTCATAACCAACACCACTGACTTCAATCAATAATTCTGGTGGCTGTTTTTCTATTAATGTACCGCGGAGACGTCCGATCACAATTCACTCTCTTGATGGAATTTAATTTGAAGGACAGAATATAAAAGAACTGGATACTTATCCAGTTCTTTGTGTTTTTTGAAGTGAATTATTTAGGCTTGTTTGGCTTGCGAGACCACGCTGTTCAAGCTCGCGACCAATTCTTTAACCGAAGTCACATGACCTGTTAGCTCAGAACCATAATTCGCGACTAAGCCTGACACTGATTTAGTTTCCGCCACACTTTGCGCCACTTCTGAACTGGCGATATCGAGCTCTTTTAACGAATTCATCTGCATCGCCATAATATTGGTGAGCTGATTAACATCTGTTGAGATGGTTTGCACCTCTGAGATGATACCGTTCATCTCGCTCGCCGTGGTTTCGATGATTGCTCTGCCGTGTTCAACTTCTTCTTTACTGCGGTCTAACAGAGTTCGAATCTCTATCGCCGAATGACTGCTTTTCGCCGATAGCTCTCTTACCTGATCAGCTACCACAGCAAAGCCTCTTCCTTGCTCACCTGCACGAGCTGCTTCGATTGCCGCGTTGAGTGCTAATAGATTGGTTTGCTCAGCAACCGAAGTGATCAAATCGGCGACTTTCATGATCTTTTGATTACTTTGAATGATCTGACTGATCGCATCGGTTGAAGCTTCTAGTGACTCTGAGCTCTTTTGTGCTTTAGTGCCAACCGCTTCGCTACGCTCTTTCAGTTCACCTACAAATGAATTGGATTCTTCGATGCCTTGAGTCATTTGATGGAGTTGTTGGCTCATCTCTTCTGCAGCGCTCGCTTGAGATTCACAATTGACATTCAACACTTCGACTTGAGCATGCAAGTCTTGTGACTGCTGATCCAAATGAACCGAAACACCCTGTAGACTCTCTGAATTCGAATTGGCTTGGTCGAGCACGATAGAGAGCCGACCTTCACTTTGCATCGCTTGATTGGCAACGTGTTGGCTTTCTGAAATCGCATCCTCTGCCATTTCGATGGCCACCTCTTTTTGCTTAGCGGTAAAGGCTTGAGCAATACAGATCACCACCAGCGGCATAATCACGCCGGACCAAGTTTCTACCACTACCGCATCAGGGGTTAGCTCAAGCTGAGGAAATACAAATCCATTGAGATGTGCTGAGGTCATCACTAATGAAACACCGATAACCAGCCCACTCCATACCAAAGCCACAATTCGTGTTCCTGATAAGAAAAAAGCGACCACTAACAAAGGCACCCAATAAGCTTGAGTGGAAGCCACAACTCCACCGCTTTGATAAATGATGTTCAACGCGTGGACAGCCATGCCGACAAAACCAAAGTTAAGTGCAAGGCTCGGCTTACTCGTCACACGAAGTAGCAGTGCAGAGATCAGTTCGAATACGATAAGAAATACAGATGTGGCGATCAGAAGTTGCTCTTCGTGCTTAGTCCACTTGATTAAGCTATAAACACCCACGAAGAATGCAATAAAAGTGAAGAGTAATAAGATATCGGCTTGTCTGACTTCGTTGTTACTCCACCCATTGCTTTTAGGTAGAAACAACGCGCGCCACAGCTTGATTGGGTTCATCAGTGATCATCCTTGATTAACTTGTAAGACCTCCGACCAATGTTAATAACATGTTAAATGATACGCAATGTTATTATCTGGGTTCTGTTCGAAAGATCTCATTTCATCAAGGATTTAGGGCGTATTGTTTTGATATGAGCCAAACGAGGCGTAAGGCTCATGTAATGCAAGCTTTTAGAAAGTAGAGGGATGGAATTAACGGTAACGCCCTTTTCTCGCGCCTGTCGCTTTACCAGCAAGAGCTACCAAGGTTTTATTGGTGTTGGCGTGAGTGATCGCTACGCCTAGAGCATCGGCTGCATCGGCTTGTGGCTTAGCGGGTAGTTTGAGCATACTCATCACCATATTCTGAACCATAGACTTATCAGCGCCACCATTACCCGTCACCGCTTGTTTGATCAAACGAGCCGCATATTCATGTACAGGTAAATCTGCATTCACCGCTGCTACAATCGCACTACCACGAGCTTGACCCAGTTTAAGTGCTGAATCGGCATTCTTCGCCATAAAGACCTGTTCGATCGCAAACACATCTGGCTGAAACTGAGTGATGATTTCGCTCACACCGGCGTAGATTTGTTTGAGGCGGCCTGGTAGTTCTTTTTCAGAGGTGCGAATACAACCGCTACCTAAGTAATATAGATGGCGACCATTTTGACGAATCACGCCATAGCCGGTAATGCGAGAACCAGGGTCAATCCCTAAGATAATAGACATAACTTCAAATACTGATTATTTATACATGCTTTATGAGCTTAGTATATCGAACGCAAAAAAAAATGCCCGTCAAATTAACGGGCATTTCGTTGTTCTGCGAAAGAAAAAGTTCTAACAAAAACTAAGTATTGTTTAAAGCTTAAGTGCTATCTAAGACTTAAGCTCTATTGAAAACTCACAGCTTAATTAGAAAGTTGAGCTTAATCGTTTGATTAGTCTTCTTTCTTCGCTAAGTTAACAGCGATTGCTAGCTCTTCCAGTGATGCTGGGTTTGCTAGGCTCGGCGCGTCTGTTAATAGACATGCTGCAGCTGTTGTTTTCGGGAATGCGATAACGTCTCGGATGTTCTCTGTACCACAAAGAAGCATTGCTAAACGGTCAAGACCGAATGCTAGACCTGCGTGTGGCGGCGTACCGTACTTAAGTGCTTCAAGTAGGAAACCGAACTTCTCTTGTTGTTCTTTTGCTTCGATACCTAAGATACCGAATACAGCCGTTTGCATCTCTGCGCTGTGAATACGTACAGAACCGCCGCCGACTTCGTAGCCGTTGATTACCATATCGTAGGCATCAGAGTTAGCTGCAGCTGGGTTTGCTTTTAGCTCTTCCGCGCTCACACCAAGTGGTGATGTGAATGGGTGGTGCATTGCGTGAAGGTTGCCTTCGCCATCTTCTTCGAACATTGGGAAATCAATAACCCAAAGAGGAGCCCACGCTTTCTTGTCTGTTAGCTCTAAGTCATCACCTAGCTTGATACGAAGTGCGCCCATTGCTTCAGCAACGATGTTCGCTTTATCTGCACCAAATAGGATGATATCGCCAGATTCAGCTTGAGTACGCTCAAGAAGACCGTTGATTACGTCTTCGTTTAGGAACTTAGCAACTGGAGATTGGATACCTTCCATGCCAGCAGCACGGTCGTTAACCTTCATCCAAGCTAGACCTTTCGCGCCGTAGATACCTACGTGCTCTGCGTAACCGTCGATTTGCTTACGAGTCAGCTTAGCGCCGCCCGGTACTCGGATTACTGCTACGCGACCTTTTTCGTCGTTCGCAGGGCCAGAGAATACTTTGAACTCAACGTCTTTAACTAAGTCAGCAACGTCTACTAGTTCTAGTGGGTTACGTAAATCTGGCTTATCAGAACCGAAACGACGAATCGCTTCAGAGAAAGGCATTACTGGGAATTGACCCAGTTCAACATCTAGAAGTTCTTTCCACATATCGTGAACTAGCTTTTCAGTGATGTTACGCACTTCTTGAGAAGACAGGAATGATGTTTCGATATCGATCTGAGTAAATTCAGGCTGACGGTCAGCACGTAAATCTTCATCACGGAAACATTTAACGATTTGGTAGTAACGGTCAAAACCAGACATCATCAGCAGTTGCTTGAACAGCTGAGGAGATTGAGGAAGTGCGTAGAAGCTACCTTTATGAACACGGCTTGGTACCAGGTAGTCACGAGCGCCTTCAGGTGTCGCTTTAGTTAGTACTGGTGTTTCGATGTCTAGGAATAGGTTCTCGTCTAGGAAACGACGAACGAAGCTAGAAGCACGTGCACGAAGCTTAATACGATCGCTCATTTCTGGACGACGAAGATCGATGTAACGGTACTTAAGACGCTGTTCTTCAGAGTTCGTTTGATTGAAATCCAGTGGAAGCGCTTCTGAACGGTTGATGATCTCTAGGCCAGTTGCGTAAAGCTCAACTTCACCCGTCGCCATATCTTTATTTACTTGGCTGTCAGGACGAACACGCACTTCACCAGTAAATTTGATACAGAATTCATTACGCAGTTGGTTAGCGATCGGAAAGATATCTTTCATATCTGGATCGACAACAACCTGAACGACGCCTTCACGATCTCGCATATCGATAAAGATAAGACCGCCTAAATCACGGCGACGGTTTACCCAGCCGCACAATTCTACAGTTTGTCCCGCCAGGGACTTGTTCAGGTTACCACAGTAATGGGTACGCATAATGAATTTCCCAATCTCTTAATTATTTACTAATTTCCAAGCTGTCAGTGGTCATTCCACACAACAGAGCAAAGGAACATTTATACGCGGAAACTCGCTTAAAATCGACCTTCCACATTCGAATTTATTGTGTTTTATCTGGCTTTGCTGCTTTTTAGCCCATCAAGTGCGCAAAGATTCATCAAAACCGAAAAAATTGTGCTAATTATATCTCGAAAGTACCTTAATCAGCAAAACTCTCGTACAGTAGATTTTCGTTTCAAACCAAAAACTTTTTGTAATGACTGATAGCGTGATGAATAACGGTGTAATAGATGGATGATCGTGTAATAACAACAGAAACTTTACCTCTAAGACTTGGGTTAACAATGTGGTCTCATTCCGAGTGGCAAAGTCAGTTTTATGGTAAAGGAACAAAACCCGCTGAGCGCTTAGAAAAATACACCCAAGTTTTTCATACCGTTGAAGGCAACACGACTTTCTATGCGACACCCAGTATCTCAACGGTCAATAACTGGAAAGCCGCGAGTCACGATGATTTCAAGTTTACTTTTAAGCTGCCTAAGTTCATCACCCACCAGCAGCACTTAAAACATTGCCAAGCCGAACTCAAAGAATTTCTGCTCACCATGTCGCCCCTACATAGACGCATTGGTCAGTGGACGATTCAATTGCCCCATAGCTTCGAACCCAGCATGCTTCCTGCCCTGCAAAAATTTTGTACCTTATTTCCAAAAGACATGCAGCTCGGCGTTGAAGTTCGTCACCTTGGCTTCTTTGATAAAGGCGATGCCGAAAAACGCTTCAATCATTGGTTAATAGAAGAAGGGATCAATCGCATCATCATGGATAGCCGCCCTGTTTTCTCCGCACCACCAACCACAGAAGCGGTAATCGACGCGCATCAAAAGAAACCACGTGTTCCGGTTCATGCCATTGCGACGGCAAACAATCCGATGGTTCGCTTTATTGGTCATCCAGATCAGGAACCCAATCTCGCTTTCTTTAAACCTTGGTTTGCGAAATTACCGACTTGGTTAAATGAAGGAAAACAACCTTATTTAATGATCCACACCCCAGACAACAATCACGCTCCTGAATTGGCGATTGCTATCTATAAGCAATTACAGACGCAAGTTGCTGAACATACACAGATAACCTTGCCTAATTTGGCGGAGTTTCCTGCTCAAAAAGGTGACCATCAAATCTCGATGTTTTGATAGTAAACAACCACTAACATGCGTTCACTTTCATCAATCTCAGTTTTCGTGACACAAGCGATTTTTTTACGTAAAATACGTCCCCTTTTATTTGGTACGAATTCTGTGCCGATTACGCTGACTGTCGAGAGAGAATGCAATGAGCAACAAAGACAATATCTTTTCCGCTCCCATTGATAAAATTGGTGATTTCACCTTTGATGCAAGGGTTGCTGAAGTATTCCCAGATATGATTCAACGCTCGGTTCCTGGATATAGCAATATCATCTCTGCTATTGGCATGTTAGCTGAACGCTTCGTAAAACCACACTCAAACATCTACGACTTGGGTTGCTCTCTTGGCGCAGCAACGCTTTCAATGCGCCGTCACATCCAACAAGAAGGCTGTACGATTTTTGCTGTCGATAATTCGGAAGCCATGGTTGAACGCTGTAAGCTGCATGTAAACGCCTACCGAAGCGATACGCCAGTCGAAGTTATCGAAGCTGATATCCGTGAAATCGAGATTAAAGACGCTTCAGTGGTTGTGTTGAACTTCACCTTGCAGTTCTTATCACCAGACGACCGCTACGCTCTGCTTGAAAAGATCCATGCTGGATTACGTCCGGGCGGTATTTTGATTCTGTCAGAAAAGTTTGTGTTCGAAGATGAAAGTTCAAATGAACTGCTTATCGACCTGCACCATGATTTCAAACGTGCCAACGGATACAGCGAGCTCGAAGTCAGCCAAAAACGCAGTGCTATCGAAAATGTGATGCGTCCAGACTCGATTCCAGTTCATAAGCAACGTTTTGAAAAGATTGGCTTCTCAAGTAGCGAAGTGTGGTTCCAATGCTTCAACTTCGGTTCGATGTTCGCGATTAAATAGCGCACATACCCAGTCAGCTCGTACTAAAACGTCATCCTCAAGAACGAGGAACGAGCGAGTTGGGAATCTCTATCAAGTACGATAAACCGAGATCCCCTATCATGTTCGTCCCTCACTGTAGGGAATGACAAATTTAATTTTTATTTTAGGGTTTATTGACCCTATTAACTCAGTGAAAAACTATGTTTAATTTTGCCAATTTTTATCAACTCATTGCCCAAGACACTCGCCTACAGCCGTGGCTCAATGTTCTTCCTCAACAGCTGACGGATTGGCAAAATGCAGAGCACGGTGACTTTGACCGTTGGTTACGTGCACTGAATAAAATCCCGCAAGGCGTGCCTGATCAAGTTGATTTAAAAAACTCTGTGACTATCGGCAGCAGCACACCATTTCAAACGGGTGAACTTAAAAAGCTAGAAAGCTTATTAAAGACGTTCCACCCTTGGCGCAAAGGTCCTTACACCGTTCATGACATTCATATCGATACAGAATGGCGCAGCGACTGGAAATGGGACCGTGTACTTCCGCATATTTCACCGCTTAAAAACCGTTCAGTACTCGATGTAGGTTGCGGTAATGGCTACCACATGTGGCGTATGTTAGGTGAAGGTGCTCGTTTGACCGTCGGTATCGACCCATCCCACCTTTTCCTTGTTCAGTTTGAAGCCATCCGTAAGCTGATGGGCGATGACCAACGCGCTCATCTTTTACCTTTAGGTATTGAACAACTGCCAAAACTGGAAGCTTACGACACTGTATTCAGCATGGGTGTGCTTTACCACCGACGTTCACCGCTTGATCATTTGATTCAACTAAAAGACCAATTGGTATCTGGTGGCGAACTGGTACTTGAAACGTTAGTGATTGAAGGTGACGAAAACGCTGTTCTTGTGCCTGTTGACCGCTACGCGCAAATGAGAAACGTGTACTTCTTCCCATCTGCTCGCGCACTGAAACGCTGGCTTGAACAAGTAGGCTTTGAAGACGTTCGCATCGTTGATGAAAATGTTACGACAGTTGGCGAACAACGCACAACAGAATGGATGACACACAACTCTTTGCCAGATTACTTAGACCCGAATGATCCAAGTAAAACGGTTGAAGGTCACCCAGCGCCGAGACGTGCAGTTCTTGTGGCGACAAAGCCATAAATTCGTTACCCCAAACTATTATTCTGGTGACCACCGAATAATCGTTTGGGGTAGCAGTGAAGCCATCACATCTGTCGCAGTAAACTTTGACTTAATAGCGCGTAAATTGAACAAAAATTGACTTATGTTTAATAAGTGAGCTATTTCAATTGGCGATAACTGGCGCAGCGCTCACATTGCGATTCAATATGACCAGACTCTTACATTAGGATGCTTCACGCATCCTTTTTTGTAGGCTAAACTTCTAAATAGTCTGAACTATTCTCTAATTTCCAAAGGTTTTTTTTATGTTTAAGCGATTATCGCCAATTGTGGCGGTTGGTTTGCTCTCTGGCTGTACCCTCACCAATGGTGCGGCCTACCACCAAGAAACTCTCGACGCTATTGCCCGCTCAGAGACAAACATCGCAAATAAGGTTCAAAACCTTGAACTGCAAGTCAGCAATCAAAGTGATTATATAGAAAGCTTAGAAGAGGAAGTTATCACCCTTTCTAACCAATTAGATGTTCACCTAACGAGCATGGAACACAAAGTTATTGAACAGCTAGAGGAAGAAGAACCTGTAGCAGTGACAACCCCACCTATCGCTCCTACATCACAACCGACCATCCTTGGCGGAATCGAAAAAGTATCCATTGATTCTATCAACCAAAGCTTTGATGCACGTGTTGATACCGGCGCAACAACCTCTTCTTTAAATGCTGTAGACATCAAAGAATTCGAGCGTAACGGTAAAGACTGGGTGAAGTTCCACTTAGCAGATAAAGCACAATCGCCAGAAGACCAGAAATGGATTGAAGCACCTGTTGTACGTTTTGTGAAAATCCGCCAATCAACCAATGATCAGACAGAACGTAGAGCTGTGATTGAATTATGGGTGAAAGTTGGAAAAATCCATGAAAAAGCGCAATTTACATTGGCGGATCGCTCTCAAATGAGTCACCCTGTATTACTAGGGCGCGAATTTATCAAAGACATAGCGCTAGTAGATGTAAGTAAAAAATACGTACAAACGGAAGTTAAATAACAATAGTAGGGTAAGCTATGACGTCAAGAATTCCATTTTATATCTCAATTTTCCTGCTCATCGTAGCAGGTATAACACTGAGTATGTTCAGACATACAACCTACGGTGTACCCTGGACTCCAGGCGAAACTAATCAGGTTTGGGACATTGAAGCTCGTATCGAATTCAATGCAGTGGGCAAAGAAGCAAAAGTTTCACTAGCGGCACCTCACACACAGTCTAACTTTACACTTATCGGCGAGTCAGCTTCATCACCAGGCTACGGCATTTCATACTTGAACACAGATTCAGGTCGCCGAGCTGAGTGGTCAATTCGTCACGCAGATGGCCCGCAAACTATCTACTACAAGACACAGTTCTTAGTCGATAGCCAAGCGAACGTTACCTCAACACCTCCAGAAGGTGAAGTGGCTCAACCAAGCTTTGACGGCCCTGAAGAAGCTGCAGCTCTTGCTTTGATTGACAGAGCAACCAAGCGTTCAGCAGACAACATCACCTTTACTCGTGAGTTAATCAAAACGCTTAACGATCCAGACAGCCAAAACTCAGCGCTGATTCTGAATAACATGACTAAAGTGGAAGCGACACACAAGCTACTTTCTGCCGCTAAAATCCACAACAAAGTCGTCGGTGTTATTGAACTGGAAGACGGACGTCGTCGTCAATCAATCCAACATATGAACCAAATTTGGGATAATAACCAGTGGGTTCTATTCTCTCCTGAATCTAGCGAGCAACAAGTTCAACCAAACCTACTCATCTGGGACGAATCAAATGTCTCTCTATTAGATGTAGTGGGCGGCCAGAACAGTAAAGTTCACTTCTCGATGATTGCTCAGGAAATTTCACCAACAGAAGCAACCAGCAGTAAAGTCTCTGCCGATCAGCTGTTGAACCTGTCGATCCACAGCCTACCGTTAGAAGAGCAAGCGATGTTTAAAACCATCATGCTGATTCCAATTGGTGCGCTTATCGTTGTGTTCCTGCGAGTTATCATCGGTCTTAAGACTTCTGGTACATTCATGCCCGTTCTGATTGCCGTGGCATTCGTTCAAACGCAGTTGGTGACAGGTATTGTTGGCTTCCTACTGATTGTTGGTACTGGTCTTATAATTCGAAGTTACTTATCCAAACTCAACCTCTTGCTTGTGGCCAGGATATCCGCCGTAATTATTACGGTAATTATGATTATCTCGATATTTACTGTCGTCGCATTTAAAATCGGACTCACCGAAGGCCTATCGATTACGTTCTTCCCAATGATCATCTTGTCTTGGACTATCGAACGTATGTCTATCCTTTGGGAAGAAGAAGGCGCGAAAGAAGTTGTACTACAAGGTGGCGGCTCACTATTTACCGCGGTACTTGTTTACTTAGGTATGACTAACCCGTTCATTCAACACTTAACGTTCAACTTTATTGGTTTGCAGCTTGTAATTCTAGCGACCATCTTGCTACTAGGTAACTACACAGGCTACCGCCTAACCGAGCTTCGTCGCTTTAAACCGCTAGCGGAGGACTAAGTTATGTTTGATCAATTTACTTCACCGTTTAAGTTGAAAGACAAAGGCATAATGGGGATGAACAAGCGTAACCATAGTTATATTGGTCGCTATAATGATCGTTCCAAGTATCCACTCGTTGATGACAAGCTTAAGACTAAGATTATTGCTGAACAGGCTGGTGCAACCGTACCAAAGTTGATTGGCGTAATTGGTCACCAAGCTGAAGTAAAAACAATCCATAAAATGGTTAAAGAGTGGCCTGGCTTTGTTATTAAGCCAGCACAAGGAAGTGGCGGTAAAGGCATCCTTGTCGTGATCTCTCATAAAGATGGGGTTTACACTAAACCATCGGGTTCAACCATTAACGAAGAAGACGTAGAGCGCCACATAAGTAATGCTCTAGCCGGTCTTTTCTCGCTAGGTGGTAAGAACGATGTAGCTGTAGTTGAAAACCTCATCAAGTTTGATGAGTGTTTCGAAGGCTTCAGTTACGAAGGCGTGCCAGATGTACGAATCATCGTATTTAAAGGCTACCCTGTGATGGCAATGATGCGCCTTTCTACCTCAGCTTCTGACGGCAAGGCAAACTTGCACCAAGGTGCTGTGGGTGTCGGTATTTGCATCGCGACCGGGAAAGCCGTGCGTGCGGTTCAGTTTGACCAACCAGTAACTCATCACCCAGATACAGGGAAAGAGTTGGCGGCACTTCAAGTGCCGCATTGGGAGAAACTACTGACTCTTGCATCTAGCGCTTGGGAAATGACAGGTCTTGGTTACATGGGTACTGACATGGTTTTAGACCAAGAAGAAGGCCCAATGGTACTGGAGCTTAATGCTCGACCTGGATTAGCAATACAGATTGCAAACGGCGCAGGTTTATTGCCTCGCTTGCATCATATTGAAAATCTAGGTACACCTGCTGAATACCCAAAAGCTGCAGAGCGCGTTGCCTACGCTGCTAAGCAATTTGGTGTTCACGGTAGCGAAATTGTATCAAGCTAATCTAAATGAAGAGCTAACCAAGTTAACCTTGGTCACTGAGTAAGTAATTCGATGCCTAATCGAGTTCAATAGAAAAGCCGCATAACTCTGAGAGTTACGCGGCTTTTTAATGTCTGAAATTTAAGTTAGCGTATTAAGCTAGGCCTCTGTTGCTTCAATTTCAGGCTTACGGATTGGATCAATACGCACAGCCGCTACTTTAAACTCTGGGATCTTGGCATGTGGATCCGTCGCTGTCGTCGTCAAGCGGTTCACCGGAGATTCCACAAAATGGAATGGAATAAACACCACCCCCTTCTGCATTCTCTTAGTGACAAAAGCAGCAATCTCTATCTCACCACGACGTGTCGAGACTTTTAACATCTGTCCATTGGAGATCCCTAACGCTTCAGCATCATGAACGCTGACCATTGCTCGCGGTCCGGCTAAGTTGTCTAACCCTTTTGTTTTGCGAGTCATGGTACCCGTATGGAACTGCTCCAGCACACGTCCCGTTGTTAGCACTAATGGGTATTCTGAATCTGGTAGCTCTGCCGCATATCGAAACGGAATGGCTTCCATTTGACCACGCCCACGAGTGAATTGAGTTTGGTGCATGATACGAGTACCGTCAGGGTTGTTCTTATTACTCGGCCACTGAACACCATTCACTGTAATATTCTCCCAACGTAAGCCACCATACTGCGGTGTCACTCTTGCTATCTCATTGGTGATATCGGCAACGGTGTTATAGTCCCAACCGCCACCCAATGCGTTGGCTAGCATCTGAATAATCACCCAGTCTTCTTTCGCTTCACCGGGAGGATTAACCGCAGGGTTAATACGCTGAACACGTCGCTCAGTATTAGTAAAGTGCCCCGACTTTTCAGCAAACGAGCAAGATGGCAGAACCACGTCTGCATACTGCGCAGTTTCGGTTAAGAAGATGTCTTGAACGACAAGGAAATCCAGCGCTTCAAGCCCTTCAATCACGTGAGCTTGGTTCGGGTCACTGAGCACTGGGTTTTCGCCCATCACGTATAAACCACGTACGTCACGGTGACACGCCGCATCTATGATCTCGGTGAGTGTTAGTCCCGTTTCAGCAGGTAAATCGGAAACTCCCCACTCCATCGCAAATTTTTGACGAACCATTGGGTTATAGACTTTCTGATAACCCGGTAGATTGTTTGGCAACGCGCCCATGTCACATGCACCCTGAACATTGGATTGACCACGTAATGGGTTGATACCACCACCTTCAATACCGATATTGCCACACAGGAGTTGCAGGTTAGCAATCGAGCGAACGTTATCGTGCCCTGTGGTGTGTTGCGTAATACCCATTGAGTAATACACAGCTGTGCGTTCTGCGGTACCAATCAAACGCGCCATCGCGAAGATATCTTCGGCTTTCACACCAGTCACTAGTTCCACTTTGTCTAAGGAATAGCTTGGCGACATCACCTCTTGTAACAAGGTATCAAAGCCATCAACTCGGTCTTCAATATACTCTTGATCATACCAACCGTGCTTGATGATCTGTTGCATCACACCATTGATCAACATAACGTCAGTACCCGGTCGATGCGCTAAATAGAGTTCAGCATGATCGGCGATATCGATCCTTTTTGGATCGGCGACAATAAGACGAGCGCCACCATGTCTCACCGCTTGCTTGATGTGCGAACCAATAATTGGGTGCGCCGAGGTGGTGTCTGACCCAATAATAAAGATCACATCTGAGTGCTTGATGCTTGGAATATCATTGGTCATCGCCCCACTGCCCAGAGAAGCTTCAAGCCCAGTTACGGTTGAAGCATGGCAAAGACGAGCGCAGTGGTCGACGTTGTTAGTTCCAAGCTCACGGCGGATGAATTTTTGGAAAGCATAATTGTCTTCGTTGGTGGTTTTAGCCGATGAGAACCCCGCTAGAGCATTACTGCCAAAGCCTTGTTTAATCGCAGTAAATTTATCAGCGATCAATTTAATCGCTTCATCCCAACTTGCGGGTTGTAGCCAGCCATCTTTGCGGATTAATGGTGTGGTTAAACGCGCATCGCTGCCGACAAAGTCGAAACCAAATCGCCCTTTCACACACAACATCCCTTCATTAACTGGAGAGTCGCCACCTTCGATATAACGGATTTTGTTTTTCTTCTCGTCGACATGCACAGTGAGTTTGCAACCCACACCACAATAGGTGCAGATGGTGTCGACTTTCTTAAGTAAGTCTGTGTCACCTTGCTTTCTGTCACGGGCATCCACCATTGCGCCTGTCGGGCATGCCTGAACGCATGAGCCACATTGCACACAGTTAGAATCGCCCATTAAGGCCTTATCGGCCCCGAAGTTAGGACGACACTCAGGCCTCGACGCAGGCTTACCATCTGATTGGTTCATGAAGCTTAAAACGCCATGAACATTCTGTTCACGGCACGCTTGAATACACTGACCGCAACTGATGCAGCGATTGGCATCAAAAATGATGAATTCAGAGCTGTCATCAACCGCGAATTTTTGTCTTGTTAAACCGACCTTAGTTTCTTCCGCGCGAATCGCTTGCCAACTGTCGTTAGAAGCCACATCGATTTTGTATTCTGGATGCGTTTGCGTTGCCTTGTATTCAGTCGAATAGTCTCGCAGGTCGCAATCGGTATTGGCTTGGCAACCACACTCTAAACACCTTGCTGCTTCAGCTATCGCATCGGTATTATCAAAGCCAGTTTCCACTTCTTCAAAACTTTGCTCGCGCTGCTCTGGTGTGAGCTCTGGCATGATCTTACGAGCCATTCGCTGTATCGATTTATATTGCTCTGGATCAACGGCTTTTAGCTGCTTTTGCTTTCTTGAATTGAAAGGCTTGGTAGGGATCTGGTTCATGTCACCATTAAAGAATCGGTCGATCGCTTGCGCAGCAATTCGGCCATCTCCCACCGCTTCGACAGCAGTTGCAGGTCCACGTCGGAAATCGCCAATACTGAAGATATTGCCTGTTCCCGTGTGCATGGTTTGTGGATCAGCGTCAGCGGTATTCCAACGCGTTAACGGGATTTCTAGTGACTCATTGTCCATAAAGCTCAGATCAGGCTTTTGCGACACGGCAGCAATCACGGTATCGAAAGCCTCAACAAAAAACTCCCCCGTCGGTTTCGGGCTTCGTCGACCAGAAGCATCTGCAGGACCAAGTGCCATACGCTCTAACCTGATTTCAGATACATGACCATTTTCATCCGCGATATTTTCAGCTGGATTGGTCAAGAAGTGGAATTTGACGCCTTCGTGTTCGGCTTCTTCAATTTCGTAGTCTTCCGCCGGCATCTCATCTCGTGTTCGTCGATAAATTAGCGTGGTATCGGCTCCATCACGGACTGCAGTTCGAGCACAATCAATCGCGGTATTACCACCGCCGATCACTGCGACTTTTTTACCTGTAGTGAAATGCTTGTCGGTCACATAGTCTTTTAGGTAATCGACACCTAGGTAACAACCGGCTAAATCACTTCCGGTGTAATTCATCTCAACGGCTTGTGATGCACCAACCGCTAAACAAACCGCATCGAAGTCGTTGCTTAAATTCGACAATGTAAAATCAACGCCCAACTTTTTGTCACATTCAACGGCCATCCCGTTGCGACACATCAACTCAATTTCTTTATCGAGAATCGACTTTGGTAAGCGATATTCAGGGATACCGTAACGCAGCCAACCACCCGCTTTAGGCATCGACTCATAAACACTGACGTCATACCCCTCATTCGACAGATAATAGCCTGCCGTAAGACCACCGGGGCCACTACCGACGATTGCTACGCGCTTGCCTTTGTTTGGCTTCTTAGGAGGCATGTAGCTCTCTTGAGCCGCTAGATCCGCGTCCGCTGCATGTCGTTTGAGCTGGCGAATCGCGATGGATTCATCGACCAAGTTACGACGACATTCGGTTTCACAGAAAGCAGGACATACACGACCAATCGAAAGCGGCATCGGTAGCGTCTTTTTAATCACCTCTATCGCTTTGATATGATCATTTTGAGCAATATGATGTAGGTAAGATTGGATATCGACGCCAGCAGGGCAAGCGGTTTGGCATGGTGCCTCACAGTCAGCGTAATGATCGGTCATGATGCGGTTCAACGCTTCTTGTCGATGGTTCGTTAACTGTTTTGACTGAGTGGTAATATTCAACCCATTAGACACTTCAAGCTCACAAGAGCGAGTAACGCCAACGCCATCAACTTCAACGACACACAAATCACACGGTACTTTATCCGCTGTTTTGTTCAAACCACATAAAGATGGGATCTCCAAACCACATGTTTTTGCCGCTTCAAGAACGGTTTGCCCTTGCTCGACGATTCGATATTTCCCATCAATAACGATTTGAATCATACCTAAGTCCTACCTTTACCTTTCGCACACGCGAGTTATCAATAATTAAAATTTAAGTAATACAATATTATTAATATTATTAAACCTATGTCATTACCATACATTATTTGTGGTTTTGTGCGTGTGACCTCAAACAAGTTCCATTGATAATAACCATAAGGTATGAGTGGTCTTATCAGTAACTATGAGAGTGGATTGGACGGAGAGTTTGAATGCAGAAAGTTATATTCGAGATACAAAAAAGCCCCTAATGATTAGGGGCTTTGAATAAATATCATTGAGTCGCTGTCGAGCTTATAGCCCGGCTATCAAGGTTATTGTTCAGTTATCAAGGTTATTGCTCAGCTTCTTCGATAAGCTCTTGCACCGGAGACGCTGGTTTGTTTTGAGCAAAACCACGCAGGCCAACAACATGTACATGTTCGTGGTCTTTGAAGACCTTACGAACCAGTTTGTAAGTCGTACCTTTCTCTGGGCTAATGTTCTCTGGCGCAGCAATCAGAAGTTGCATACCTAAACGGTCACACAGTTCAAACAGCGTAGAGATTGACTTAGAATCCAAACGTGCGGCTTCATCAAGGAACAACAAACGACATGGCACAATATCTTTGCTACGAAGTCGACGAGACTCCTCTTCCCAACTCTGGATAACCATCAATAGGATTGACTGACCCGTACCGATCGCCTCACCCGTAGACAGTGCGCCCGATTCCGCTTGTAACCAACCATCTGAACCACGGTTAACTTCAACACTCAGCTCTAGGTAGTTACGGTAATCCAGTAATTCTTCACCAAGAACTTGTGGAGAACGTTGACCCATATCGATATGTGGGTTCACACGTTGGAACAGTTTCGCCATCGCTTCAGAGAAGGTAAAGCGCGTTGATTCGAACAAGTCTTTATGCTGCTCTTGTTGAGTCGCTAGACCTGATAGCAAGATCTCGTGGCTTTCACGGATCTTAACGTTCAAACGCACGCCCTTAACCTGACCAAAGTAGATGTTCGACAGACCTTGGTTGAGCATACGAATACGGTTCTGCTCACGCTGAATCGTTTTCTTGATGATGCTTGCTACCGATTCAGAGCTGATCGCTAAGCGGTTTTCACGCTGCGTCAGTTCTTCTGTTAGACGAGCAAGTTCAACTTCCATCTCTTCGATTGCTTCAACTGGATCATCCGTATGAATGATGTCTTGGCGAATGCGCTCACGAAGATGTTGGTAAACCGCAATGTAGAACAGAACTTTACGCTCTGGATGCGCGTTGTCTTCAGATAGACGCAGCGAATCACGTAGGTCTTCATTGTCAGACACAGCCAAACGCAGTGCACCCAGTGATTTATCCGACATAGAGCGAAGCTCGCCTGCCGTTAGGTAAGCCAACTCACGTTTGTGCAGACGACGTTCAACATCATTCTCACGCGCTAAACGAAGTACTGAACACCAACCCGCTTTCGCTGCAACAACGAAGGTACGAAGCTCGGTGTACTCTTTCTGTACTTTCTTAAGACGCTTAGCCAGTGCTTTCATCTCAAGTTCAGTCGACGTAATGGTACGCTCGTATTCACTCTTACGACCACGTGAAGTGTGTAAACGCTCGTGCAGTTCATCACGACGACGTACAGCACGTTCTTCAGCGCCTTCATCAGCATTTACGCCAAACTCTTGAAGCTCTTGTTTGAACTCTTGAACCGTTTCTTGTTTCGCTTGATGTGAGCTCTTCAGTGCTGCCAATGCTTGGCTGTACTGGTTCATCTGTTCACGAGCTTGCTTCAAGCCATCACGGCCTTTGGTTCTTGCTTGTTCTGCTTGAACCAACTTCGCTTTCAATTGCTCGCTCAGTTCGCTGCTCTTGTTTAGAAGATCAACAGAGTCCGCGTAAGCAAAGTAGTGACGACGTTCGATTAAGTCAGACAGAGCAAACACTTTGCCTTTCAAGCTTTGTAGAGCTTGGTCGGCTTGTTGGTATTGCGCTTCTAGTGCCTCGAACTGTTCAGGATCAGCGTCAAGTGCTGAAACGATCTGCTCTAAAGACGCCAATGCTTTACCATGGTTGTTCAGGTACGACTTCGCTTCACTCAAGCGCTCTAGTTGCGCTTCCAATTCAGCAAGACGTTCAACCAATGTTTCGTCTTCTAAAATACGAACCATTGGTGCTAATTTATCTAGCGCACCGATTGCCTGCTTGCTTTGTAGAAGCTGGCTGCGTTGCTGTTGTTCTTTAGAGTCTAGCTCTGCCAGAGAACGAACAATTTGGTTACGCTTATCGCGAATAGACACTAGCGCCTGTTCAGGATCGGCGTTAAAAGCAACGTGTAGGTGTTTAGCAACAAAGCTATTGAATGCTTGGTATAGGCGATTCAGCTTTTGTGCATCAAACGCCGCTTTCGCATGGTTTTCCACAACAACATCACGCTCTTCGCGTAATTTCTCTAATCGTTGCTCACGAGCAGCGCGACCAAACAATGGGATCTCAGGGAAACGAGAGTAACGCATTTGGCGATCGTTCAGCTGAACACACACCGCGCCTTCTAATTCGTCAGCATTGAATGAGCTGTCATCAAATGCATCGACATCGCCTTCAAGGATGTAAAGGTCGTCTGGACAATCTTCAAGATCCACCAGTTTCTCTTTAATACCATCAAGATCAGACACAACAATCGCGTGACGAGCCGGGCCATACATCGCACTGAAATACGGTGCATCACCAATGGTAATGTCGTCATAGATCTCAGAAAGCAGCACACCACCAAGGGTATCAGCTAGGCCTTTCAAGCGAGGATCATTAGAACCACCCGGAGACGCTAAGCGTTCAATCTCTTGTTCAAGTTGCGCACGACGAGTCGCTAATTGATCTTTCGCGACCGCTTGAGATTTTTCGCCTTCAAGCACTTGCTGCATTTGAGTCATCACCGCTTGGCTATCTTCTAGCTCAGCATCCGTTTGATCTCTTAATGTCTCAAGCGCGTCGTTGGCAGTGATCCATGCTGGAGCAATTGACTCCAGTTTTTGAATTTCTTGATCGTGATTTTGTTGAACACGACGTTGCTCACTCTTAGATTCACGCAGTTCTTCTTGAGCGTACTCAAGAGACTCGATCTGCATAGCATGACGTTCGCGTTCTTCATCAAAGATCGCTTCATCCGTGAGTAACACGTTGTGTTGCTTTTGGTATTCAGTCGCTAGCTCTTTAGCTTGACGCTGCTGCGCTACATCACGAGCCATATCGCGGTGCTGTGCACGCCACTGCTGTTCGTTTTCAACAACGTGTTTTGCGTTACGGCCTTTCTCTAACGCTTGTTTAGCGCTGTGAGAGGCATCTTTACGCTCAACATCACCAACAATGCTTTTAACAAGAGACAGCGCTTTGTCGAACTGTGCAGAAGCAGCAGAAGACATGTCTAGCTTATGTTTAGTCGACAGTAGCGTTTGAGTGCTTGATTCTTCTTGTGCTTTTAGCTCAGAAACCAAAGTTAATGCGCTTTCTGCGGTAATAGAGTCGTCACCCAACAACTGCTTGGTTTTTTCTAACGCTTGAACGGCTTGTTGGTATTGAAGTGCACGAGTCTGCTGAACATCCAACGCTTGTTGGTAGTCAGCAAGCTGAGTTTTCAGGCTATCCACTTCTTCTTCAGTAATGGTTGCCTGCTCTTCAGCAAGAAGTACTCGTTCTTGAGCTTCTTCAACCACCATCATCTGTTCTTCTAGACGCTCGTTAAGCTCTTCTAGATCTTCGCTGTAGCGAGCAATTTTCTCTTGCTGACGAAGTGCAGTTTGAACCAACTGAAGATGATCCGAAGCCGCTTGATAATCTTGCTCAAGTGCAGATTCTTGATCAACCAATTGCTCCAACTCTTCTTGAACTCGATTCAACAGGTTGTTTTGATTAAGCAAGGTTTCACGCGAACCAAACAATTCACCACGGAACTTCATGGTTTGATCAAGCTTATTACGGCGATCATTCGCGTGACGCATGTAGTCAGCTGCCACGTAATTGGTCGATTCTGTGATCAAGTGTTTGAACAAGTCACGATCCGACTGAGTCGTTTTGATCGCTTCAAGTGTCATACGGTTTTCGCGAAGTGCTGATTCCATGTCTTGGAATGCTTTCTTCACACCACCATTTTGTGGCAGAAGGTAATCACGCAGTGAACGCGTAATTGCACTTGAGATACCACCATAAAGCGATGCTTCAATCAGACGGTAGAACTTAGAACGGTCGCTACTGTTACGCAGTTTCTTCGGTACCACACCGTATTCAAACATCTGTGAGTGGTAATCAACAATCGAAAAAAATGCTTTAAAGTGAGCGCCTTCGTATTGCGCTACCGCCGCTTTCACGTCATTCAACTGGCATACGCGAGCATGGCTGTCTGAAACGTTCTGAATCAAAACATCGGTTGGTTTCACATGGCTTGGGAGGCCTTGGATAACAAACGGTTTGATGTCTACTTTCTTATCACGACCCGCTACTTGCTGCAGTTTTACTGCAAACAATAGGCGCTGGTTACGAGAGTTCACAACATCTAACGCGGCATAACACGCGCCAGGTTGAAGCTTACCGTAAAGACCTTTGTCACGAGAGGACTGTGAACTGCCGGCTTCCGTTGTATTACGGAAGTGCAGGAGGCTTTGGTCAGGAATTAACGCTGTGATGAATGCCGCCATTGTGGTCGACTTACCCGCACCGTTACCGCCAGAAAGCGTTGTAACCAATCCATCGATATCAAAAGTACGCGCAAAGAAGCCGTTCCAGTTGATCATGGTTAATGATTGATACTTACCTCTTTCAATCATGCATCACCTTCTACTTTGTTCTGTTCGCCAAGGTTTGATTCATCATCAAAGCCGGCTTGATCGTTAAAAATGTCTTGCTGACCGTTTTCGTCTACGTCTAGTTCTGATGCGGCTTCTGCCTGCTCTTCATTTAGCAAGCTGCCTTGGTTTGGCTCTTGTGTATGAACCACGGCTTCACCATCACGGATAAGACGTAACTGAGCTTCTTTCATGTCATCGCCAACACGAACATCAGCACCAAAACGGAACACCGCTTCACTGATTCGGAATTTGCCCGTTTCACCAATCGCAATCAGCATGCCGATACGACGTAAACGACGTAAAGATGTGCGTACTTTTTCAAAGAGCTTTTCTTTATCCAAGTCAGAACCCGAAGCTCGGTTCGTCGCCAGTTTCATGAGTTTTTTCTCATCAGCTAGCGAAATCAGTTCATCAAATAGCTCATGATTAGTAAAAATACCTTCGTGGGCTAAACGCTCTGGGCTTAGGTACAAAAAACACAATACCTTGCCAACGAGCATATCGAGCTCAGACAAAACGCTTCGGCCAATCAAAGACGTTGAACGCGGACGCAGATAGAAGAAACCTTCAGGCGCTTTCACGAGTTCCGTGTTGTAGCGTTGGTAAAAATGCTGAAGTTCTACTTCGAAATCAGAAAGCAACGCGTGGTTGTCTAAATCTTCTGTTGAAACATGCTTACCTGAACGCAGCATGCTGTCTAGCGCAGGGAACAACGGGTTCGCTATCGCTTTTACCAGTTTCTCTGGCATGTAATCATCAGTACTTGTTAATGACATTTGCTTGTACCTTTGCACCGAAATCGTTGATTGCCTGCCAATCTGGCTGAATAGCCTGATAGTCAGACGCTGAGTAACCTAAGCGCACGGCTTGGTCGACAACAATTCTGGCTAAATCAAAATGGTGTGTGCGAGGGTGTGCTGCGAGGTAATCGCGTAGCACAAGACCAAGATCAATTGGCGCTCCTTGCTGTTTGTGAGCTTTTAACATCTCTGCAATTCGGTCTGAAAGCAGGTCGTTCACTTGCTCGAATTCTTCGTACTCTACGTCGATTGGCGCTTGTCCCATCACTTCGTCATCACGAAGCACCAAGGCTTCATCACGAAGATCGGTGAGCTTTTCAGCATCGGCATAAGTCAGTAGCCAAGGCGCATAAAAGTAGTCGGTAACCGACTGACGTAAGCGTTGGCTAAAGGCACGGTTTTTATCCATATCAATCGCGGTACGGATAAACTTATGCACGTGACGGTCATAACCGATCCATAAGTCGATCGCCTGTTGGCCCCAACTGGTGATTCGATCGAGTTTCATTTGCAAACCAAACAAGGTTTCGCCTACGAACTCGAGTTCATCGTCACCGTACACAATTTCTTGAATATCGAGGATCTGGGTTTGCAGTTCGTCACCGGCCGCTTGCAAGGTATCTTGCAATTCTTTTAGCGTAGCTGAGGTTTCCGATAGCAAAGACTCACAGTTATTGATCGCTTCTCGCCAATCTTTATTAAGCAGATCGGCGATTTGTTGTTTGACGGTTTGTTGCTGCTCGTCCATCACACGCTGGTTTAAATCGATCTGATCGAAGATCTCACCCACTGAATATTTCAAAACGCCATAAACGTTCTTTTGCCAGTGACCAGGTGTTCCGCCTTTTTGCGCAGCTTCAATCGCTTTAGCCATCTCATCTGCAACCATCGAAAGTTGAATCGACAGTTTTAACTTAGAGAATTGACGGTGACGTAAGTAATAATCTGAAATTCCGATCGCAAGTGGAGAAAGACGGTAAATACTTGCACCGTCGGTGATCTCACTAGTAAAACGACTGATCAGTTTTTGTTTAACCAACTCGTTGATAGCGTTGTTTGCACGGAATGCAGACGCTTCGCCGGTATCTTCAAACAGACGAGTGACAATGGTAAATGCATCGTGCAATTCACCTTCACCTAGCTCTTCATCGAACCTTTCATTGCTTAGCACTGCGATAGCAATCAAAAATGCTAAACGCTCTGGCGGCAAGTTTAATGAAAAGTCATGCTGCTTGACCCAGCCTACCAACTCATCAATTGGCTGCTCTTCGGCAGTTTGAGTCATTTCACTCATTGTGGTTCCTGTTACTGTTTTTCGTAATATCGAACATGTTAGATATTACGCCTATTTCTTTATGACGCGGGCTTCTTACGATTGCATAGCGCATGTTGTGGCTTCTTTTACCACATTCACCGCTGCTATTGCGCAGGTTTTTGAGCCCAAACGTGAATATAACGGCCTAGTGACAGATATGGCTCTTGGCGGCATAGCTGTTTTTCTAGTTCCAATACATCTTCAAATTGGTAATCGCCCATGTACTCCATATTACCTATGTAGTCACTGAAGGAACGAATGCCTGATTTACCACAGATTTCTAGACCAGCTTCTTCTATCCATTGATAAACCTCTTCTGGCTTCAAGCCTTTTTGTGGTTGCAGCTTAAACCGTTTTCGATGTGGCATCCCATTCAATACATGAGGAATGTTGCCACAAATCACATTTTTCAGGACTAATCCGTGGTGGTTGTAAAACATTATCGAGGCAACGCCACCGGGTTTTACTTGTTCCAGTAATAAATCAAGCGCCTCTTTAGGATCTGCGAGCCATTCCATTACGGCATGAAACATCACAAAATCGACTTGGTCTTCAAGGTGTTCTGCCACTTTTTGTACCGGAGAATGAATAAACCGATACTGTTCTAACAAACCCGCTTCGTTGATACTTTCTTGTGCAAGCTTAAGCATCTCAGAAGAGAGATCACACAGAGAGACGTCATGCCCTAACGACGCAATTTTTTGCGACATCTGCGCAAGACCGCCTCCGGCATCAAGAACATGCAGAGGTGAAGCTGATTGTTCAAATTTGCTCAAAGCTTGTTCTAAATCTTCCCATACGATGATCTGACGGATCTCTCCTTTGTCAGAGCCGTAAATATTTTTTGCAAATTTGTGGGCAATATCGTCGAAATTACGGTCTTCAGTCACGGCTACTTGAGTTATTATGTCCTATCGTGCCTGCTATTCTGTCACAGGAATTTCAGGAATAAAGAGGCGATGTCTCTTTTTACTACTAAGTGATGTTTTTTCGGACTATTCGGATATGTTTGAGCTGAAAAAAGTAGTGTCTTCGCTATTGATGCCACTGCCAGCAATGTTAATTCTCGCTTTTCTGGGTTTAGCCCTAGTGATGTTTACTACCAAAAGGAAGACTGGTTGCCTAATTACCCTTTCAGCCCTCTGTGGTATTTTCCTAATCGCTTTCCAACCAGTTTCTAGTCAACTTTTAATGCCAATGGAAAGGCAACACACTGCATTTTTACCCGTCGATGAAACCGTCGATTATGTAATGGTTCTCGGAAGTGGTCACGTCGTCGATGATCAAATACCACCCACATCGGAGCTTAGCCGCACAGGTTTAATGCGCTTAAGTGAAGGGATCCGCATTCTACGCCTCTACCCTGGAGCGAAACTTATTTTGTCTGGCTATGGGGCAGGCACTGAAGTGAGCAACGCAAGAATGATGGCTAAGGTCGCGCTAGCACTCGGTGTCGCAAAACCCGATATCATTCTGCTTGAAACCGCAAAAGATACGTGGGAAGAAGCTCGCCAAGCCGCTGCATTCGTGAAAAACAAAAGAATGGTGCTCGTGACTTCAGCAAGCCACATGACTCGCGCACTTAATGAATTCAATGCCGCTGGCATGAAACCATTACCCGCTCCAACCAACTACCTTGCACAAGAAGGGATTGTTGAACCTTGGAATAAGTACATGCCAAAAGCACTCTATCTTGAACAAACAGAGCGTTACTGGCACGAAACAATGGGATTGGTTTGGCAGAGCCTACGTGATTGGCTAGACACAAGCAGCGACCCAGTTGAAGAACCGATTGTTCTTCCTGCTGCTTCTAGCTTAGTCGATGAAAACAGCGCAGCTTCTGCAGCGCAACCTCAATAAACTAAGCTAATCAGTAACTCTGCGAATGAGTAACTCTGCGAATGAGTAAAACTGAGTAACCTAGTAAGTTGCAGCTGTTCAATTCGTTAATTGTAAAAACCAAGTAATAAAAAGCCGAGACATCAATGACGCCTCGGCTTTTTTACGTTCAAATTTTGTTGCTGACTAGAACTCCCGAAGAGAATCAGTCACCAGCAAACATGTAACCTTCTCCGTGAACCGTCACAAAGATTTGTGGGTTCTTAGGGTCGAACTCCATCTTCGCACGCATGCGACGGATTAGCACGTCGATGGTTCGATCATTTGGAGCATCCACTCGGTGGCTGATCATGTTCAAAATACGTTCGCGACTTAACACTTGGTTAGGGTAAGAAGAAAGCGCAACGAGCAGCTCATATTCTGCTTTAGTCAGCTTAACTGGCTCACCATTTTTACTTAAAGCACGACGAGGGATATCAAACGTCCACTCACCAAAACGAACCACAGATTCGTCTTCAGCTTCAACTGCCGTACCAACCGCGGTTTTGCGAGCCGCAGCAATACGCCAAAGTAAGTTTTTAACTCGAACTAATAACTCGCGAAGTTCGAAGGGTTTAGTAACATAATCGTCTGCGCCCATTTCTAGGCCTACAATTTTGTCGATGCTATCCGTGCGTCCAGTAACTAAAATAATCCCAATGTCCGATTGACTGCGTAATTCGCGAGTTAGCATCAATCCATCTTCGCCTGGTAAGTTGATGTCTAGCATAATGAGATCAACGTTGTTTTCTTCCAACACGTTTCTCATCTGAGCGCCGCTTTCCGCTTCGCTCACTGTGTAACCTTCGTTCTGGAAATATCCAACCAGCTTACTTCGGGTTACCACATCATCTTCTACGACTAATACGTGATAGCTCATCTACACCACTTTTCTTATTTAATAGTTTCAGTAACCATTCTATTCATAACTAGTAACAATTCTAGTGGTACAGCAGATAAAAGCGAGAAACATGAATCTTTTTTGATACAAGACAATCTAAAACCTTGCTATTTATCGTCCATCGCAATTCAATATAGGCATTACGACTAACGAGTCACTTTGCGTTTAGCAAATAACCTTGTTATTGAGCCTTGGTGTGCTTATACCCAAATGACTTCGCGATGCTTGGGTATATAAACATCACAAGACTAAATCAGGATCTATGAAATGAAAGATACGAAAGCATTCAACGAACAAAGAGCTGAAATCTACTGGTGGCTATCAAGCTTGTTCGCTAAAGAGCTCACACAAGAAGAACTCGACCACTACCACTCTGTTGAGATCCGTTCTTTCCTGACTGGTTTAGGCGAAAACGAAACACTCAAGCCTGCGATTGATAAACTGGTAGACGCATTGAACCGTCTACAAACACGTGAAGATGCCCAACTAGAACTGTCTGCTGACTTTTGCGATCTATTTTTAAAGACAGATAAACATGGTGCTCTACCTTACGCTTCAATGTATATCGGCGAAACAGGTCTATTAAACGACAAGCCAGCTAAAGACATGGAAGAGATCATGGCTAAGCACAACTTGGTGGTTAACCAAGATCTGAAAGAGCCAGCAGACCACATTGCTATCGAACTTGATTTCCTTGGCAATCTCATCATCCGTTCAAATGAAACTGAGCTTGAAGAAGAATTAGAAAAATCGTTCGCTGTTCAACAGCAGTTTATTGAACAACAACTGCTAACTTGGGTACCAAAATTCAACGCTAAATGTTGTGAGATCGATTCATTCGGTTTCTATGCATCTGTGGCAACTCTTCTCGTGGCCTTCTGTAATCTGGACACTCAGTATTTAGCGGGTGAATAAGATTCGCTGATGATTAAGTAAACAAATTCAATAGAATGTGACAATTCACCCAGATTTCTGGGTGAATTTTATTGCGAGTAATTTCTAGTCAGTCTAAAATTGTGACCGCAAACGATAAAATATGAAACATTCACGAAATGCTATGCTTATTTAAGTTCAGAGCATTTCGGTGTTAAGACAAGCCGCTCAATAGCGGTTTTTTGTTTTTTAGCACTTTAGTACCCCAAAGAGCCCTACAAATTTAAGCTCTTAGTTAGGTAGCTTAACGGCTACTTTATTCCGTACTTTGGGAAAGTAGCTTCTAATAGGATAAAACCATGGCCACTATAAAAGATGTCGCTCGCTTAGCAGGCGTATCAACTACCACCGTTTCTCACGTAATCAACAAGACACGTTTTGTTGCAGAAGCGACTCAAGAGAAAGTAAATAAAGCCGTAGACGAGTTAAACTACGCGCCAAGTGCTGTTGCGCGTAGCTTGAAATGCAATTCAACACGCACTATCGGCATGCTAGTGACTCAATCAACAAACCTCTTCTTCTCTGAAGTGATCGATGGTGTTGAAAGCTACTGCTACCGTCAAGGTTACACTTTGATTCTGTGTAACACAGGTGGTATCTATGAGAAGCAACGTGACTACATTCGAATGCTTGCAGAAAAACGTGTAGATGGCATCTTGGTTATGTGTTCTGACTTAACAGAAGAACTTCGTGGCATGTTAGATCGCCATGCTGATATCCCAAAAGTTGTCATGGATTGGGGCCCTGAAACCTCTCAAGCTGATAAGATCATCGACAACTCTGAAGAAGGCGGCTATCTAGCAACCAAGTACTTGCTAGAACGTGGTCACACAAAGATTGCTTGTTTAAGTGGCCACTTAGACAAAGCAGCATGTGTAGAACGCATCGCGGGTTACAAACGCGCACTCAATGAAGCGAAGGTCGCAACCGACGAAAAGCTCATCATTGAAGGTAACTTTGAGTGTGATACCGCTGTACTTGCGGCTGATAAAATTGCTCAGATGGAAGATCGCCCTACTGCAGTATTCTGTTTTAACGACACAATGGCACTTGGCCTAATGAGTCGTCTGCAACAGCAAGGTATTCGTATTCCTGAAGATATTTCGGTTATCGGTTACGACAACATTGAACTTGCAGAATACTTCTCTCCACCATTGACGACGGTTCACCAACCTAAGCGTCGTGTTGGTAAAAATGCATTCGAAATTTTGTTGGAACGCATTAAAGATAAAGATCATGAAAAACGAGTCTTCGAAATGCACCCAGAAATTGTTGAGCGAAGCACAGTTAAAACGTTAAATTAATTGATAAATCGAGTTTAATTTCATTAAGCGCACCTTTGAGTGCGCTTTTTTTATAAGCAGATAAAATAAACCCAGTTGCATAACACCAAGATCATTAATTGAAGCAATATCACATTTTGAAATATCAGGTGTGAGCCTCATTCAACAAAAACTTTATTCTATTCAGTCAGTCACGCACAGGGCAAACCACTCGAAAGAGTGAGACGCAAAGCTTCCGGCCTAAACCACTCGTTGGTATGGTAGCGGGGTTACCGATGGCAAAATGCGGTAATTACTAACAATTTAGTAATTTACGGCTTATTGACAATTTAATTGCAACATTTTGCTAATCTCTCGGACCTGCTTATTTGGTGGCGTAGTTCAAATACACCGAGATAGATAACATGGATAAACCGATACTAAAGGACTCAATGAAATTATTTGAGCCCCTAGGAAAAATAAAATCACGCTCAATGTTTGGTGGATTCGGGCTTTTTGCTGATGACACTATGTTTGCTCTGGTTGTTAACGACCAGCTGCACATAAGAGCGGACAAAGACACAACAAAGCAATTCGAGCAACAAGGGTTTCGACCATACGTCTACAAAAAACGTGGTTTCCCTGTCGTCACAAAGTATTTCGCATTGCCGGAAGGCTTGTGGCAAGACCAAGAAAAAATCTTGCAGCTTGCTACGACGTCTTTGGGGTTTGCTAAAGAAGAGAAAGCTGAGCAATCTTCTGCTAAGCCAACTCGATTAAAGGACCTCCCTAACCTTCGACTCGCTACCGAGCGTATGTTAAAAAAGGCCGGGATCGATTCTGTAGAATGTTTATATGAATCTGGCTCTGTAAACGCATTTAACGCCATCAAGGAATCACATGCTTCCTCTGTCAGCATTGAGCTGCTTTGGGCGCTAGAAGGTGCGATCAATGGTACTCATTGGTCTGTTATACCGCAGCAACGTCGTGAAGAGCTTATCAGTCGCGTCAATTAATATTGTCAGTTCAAACTATCTACATAACTAAGCCGCATTCTTGCGGCTTTTTTTATATCTGTTGAAAGTTAATCTATGCTTTGCCTGTCTATCTATACTAATGGTATGCATTGAAAAATTAGAGGAAGTATCAATGAGTAAGAAAATGATATTGGGTATCGTGTTGGTCGTAACTATCGTCTTGTTAGGCGTCAATTTCGGCCAATACCTAACACTTGAGAATGCGAAAGCTCAACAAGCTGTTTTGAATGACTACATCGAGAGCAATTTTATTGCCGCTGCTGCAATTTACTTCGCCGCCTATGTCATGATCACGGCTTTCTCAATTCCTGGCGCTGCGGTTGTTACGCTGTTAGGCGCTGCCTTGTTTGGTTTCTGGAACAGTTTACTGCTGGTGTCTTTCGCGAGCGCTATTGGTGCAACCCTCGCCTTCTTAAGTAGCCGTTACCTGTTACGTGACTGGATCCAAACCAAGTTTGGCGACAAGTTAGCAACGATTAACAAGGGCGTTGAAAAAGACGGGGCATTTTACTTATTCTCTCTACGCCTGATCCCTGTCTTCCCATTTTTCCTTATCAACTTGTTAATGGGGTTAACCCCAATGTCGGTAACTCGTTACTACATCACAAGCCAAATAGGGATGTTGCCAGGTACTGCGGTTTTCTTGAATGCTGGTACTCAACTCGCAGAAATTGATTCACTTTCGGGTATCGTATCTCCTTCAGTACTATTGTCATTTGCCTTGTTGGGAGTTTTCCCAATTATTGCTAAATGGTTGATGAGTAAGTTTCGCTCAGCACCTGTGGCTGACTAACGTGTATAGCGGAATAACGTATATAGCTGACTAAAACCCAAAGCCGAATAAGGTTCTATTTCAATGAAAATCTTCAGTGCATCGAATCCTACAGAAGCCCATATCATCTGTGGATTGTTAGAAAGTGAGAATATTGCGTGTGAAGTCCGTGGTGAGGGCTTGTTCGGTTTGAAAGGAGAAATCCCATTCACTGAGGAAACTGACCCTTACGTATGGTTATATGAGCCAGAATTGGCCAGTAAAGCCCGTACGATAGTCAATGACTACCAAAAACAGCAAGATTCGATCATCTATGAAGAGTGGCGTTGTGGTGAGTGCCATGAAGTCAATGAAGCGCAATTCGGTTCTTGTTGGCAATGTGGTGCCGCTTCTCCAGAGTAAGCGCCCAAGTAACGAACCATCGATACTCCTCCCTTAAAATAAAAACGGGAAGCTAATATTAGCTTCCCGTTTTTATTTAATTCGATTTATTCATCTGTTCTGATCGCGACCCAAGAGAGTCACTGGATTTGTTTTTGAATAAACGCGATAGAACGTTGGTTGAACTCTTCAGGGTTTTCAACATTACACACATGTCCGCAATTCGCTATTTCCACTAACTCACTCGACTCGTGCGCTTCAACCATCTCTTTTACGGGCTTAATGAACATGTAGTCACGTTCTCCCATCAAATAAAGGGTTGGTATCGGCAACTCTCTATCTTTGAAGTACTTCATCAGAGGGTTCACATCAGCGGTAAGGATGAACCAACGTTTAAATTCTTTTTGACACAGTTTTTTGGCTTCGCGGATAAATAGATGGCGAGATTCTTTTTGGCTTTTCTGCGGCATAACAACATAAGCAAAAAGGCTGTATAGCCACATGTATGGAATGATGTGCTTGCTTAAATTACCCAGCTTTATTAGTACTTGAGAGCGAGTATTGAGCTTAGTCACGGCACCACCGAGTACCATTGAACGCACACGCCCTGCAGCTAATTCCGCTACGTTGCGAACAATAATCGTTCCAAGAGACATACCTACAAAATGCGCTGAACGGATTTTTAGATGATCAAGTACTTTAAGGATATCGAGCGTGACCGATTTGAACGTATAGCGGTTCGTAATCAGGCCTTTAAGTATGTTGTCTGACTTGCCATGCCCTCTCAGATCAATGAGAAGCAAGTTGAAATGTTGTTTATACGCTTTGATCTGTTTGAACCAGATTGAGGAGCTGCCCCCCGCGCCATGCACAAACACAACCCATTCATCGCTCGTAGGGTGAGTAAATGTTTTATGAAATAATAAACTCTCAGACATACCTATCGCTTTAACTATAATAATGGAGCTATGCCTCATGGTGAGGCGATGGCTAAGGATATCACGCTATTGAGCAGATTAAGTGATAATAGTGTCAAACCTAACATTAGTCATGTGAATACCTGCCCTCCTTTTCTACCTGACTAAAATGAGTTTGCAAGTTTTGTCTGCGTAAACGTGATGTGTTCTGACCAGAAAACAAAAAGGCACTCTAGTCTCAGAGCGCCTTCTTTCATTACAAACTATTACTAGCTGTCAGCTTAATTTTAAAACTATTTCAGCGAGTTAAAGTGCCGAATGGTACATCGTAAGATACTCTTTAGCCGCATCTTCCCAACTAAAATCTTGCTGCATGGCATAAAGCTGAACACGCTTAATTTCAGATGGGTTTTGTGCGTAAAGCAGTAATGAGCGATGTAACACAGCCAGTAACGCTTGTGGTGTCGGTTCATCAAAAGCAAACCCAGTTGCGATCTCAGGATCCTGATCGTAATCATTCACGCTGTCTTTTAAACCACCGACAGAACGAACAATCGGTAACGTACCGTAAGCCATGCTATAGATTTGATTTAAGCCACAAGGCTCAAATTCAGAAGGCATCAAGAAGAAATCAGAGCCCGCTTCAACCAAGTGCGCTAATTCGTTGTTATACGCTTCTACAAACGAGAACTTGTTTGAGTGAAGTGCCGACAACTCTTTTAGCTGACTCGCCAATACTGGGTCACCTGTACCCACAATCACAATCTGCAAGTCGTTCTTCAAGAACTGTTCGATGATAGGCAGTAAGTAGTGAACACCTTTCTGATTAGTCAGACGACAAACCATGCCATAAACCGCACAATCGGTGACTGGTAGGCCAACATCTTGTTGCAGTTTTTGCTTACAAGCTGATTTCCCACGAACCATGCTGTGTTTGGTCGCTTTGTATTTACGAGGTAGGAAAGCATCCGTTTCCGGGTTCCAGGCACCGTAATCACAGCCATTCAGAATACCAAACAGGTCGTTAGATCTGTGTTGGAATTCAGCTGCCATACCATGGCTACCTAATTCCGTCTTCAGCTCTTGTGCATAAGTTGGGCTAACTGCATTCACTTTATCAGCACACAACACACCCGCTTTCAGCATCGTCACGTGAGTATCACTTACGGCAGCTTCAGGAACATTATGGCTGTGCATTTCAGGCAAAGACTGCAACTCTTCGTAAGAAAACACGCCTTTAAAAACGGCATTGTGAATCGAGATTACGCTGCGTGTGTTTTTAAAAAAGTCGTGTTGTTGATAACGAGACTTAAGCAAGAAGGGAACAAAACCCGTGTGCCAATCATTGGCATGAACGATATCGGGCTGAAAGCCAAGTTTAGGAAGCATATCCAAACACGCAGCACTAAAGAACGAGAAACGCTCTCCGTTATCGGCATAAGCGTGATTATTTTCAGCGTACATTTCAGGGCGATCGAAATACTTGGCACATTCAATACCAAAAACTTGAACACCTTCGACGCTCAATTTCTTAACTTGATAAGCGGTGTGAGGCCAATGATCCAGCTCGGTAGCCAAGATGACTTCTGCTGAATCAATGTTTGGGATGTTTCGATAAGCGGGGATGGTCACTCGAACGTCTTGTTCGAGTGTTTGTAACGCTTTAGGCAGTGCCTTGGCTACATCAGCCAAGCCACCACTTTTAATTAAGCCTTCAACTTCAGACGCTACAAAAAGTACCGAGAGAGTCTTAGTAACCAACTCGTGCTCCTTTAGAAATCACGACTACACCATCGTCAGATACGTGGTAATGCTTTTTATCTTCTGTCAGGTTTACACCAATCTGAGTACCTGGTGCAATGTCGGCATCTTTATCAATGATAACGCGACGTAGTATACAACCTTCGCCAACCTTCACATCACCAAGTAAGATACTCTCGCTGATATCACACGCTGATGCGATATTGCTGCGGAATCCCAACACACTCTTTTCAATGCGTGAACCGCGAACATAACTACCGCTACACACAAGGCTATCAATGATCTGAATTCGACCATTTGCCGAGTCAGTAAAGGTAGCTGGTGGTAGTGGCGGATAATAAGTGTGTAGAGGCCATTTGCGGTTGTATAGCGAGAATGGCGCATCTTTCTTAAGAAGGTCCATATGAGCTTGCCAGTACGCGTCAATCGTACCTACATCGCGCCAGTAAACTTCTTCTTTTTCACCGGTAATGCGGTTGGTGCTGAAGTCATAAACAAACACATCACCACGTGGAAACATGTTTGGAATAATATCTTTACCGAAATCGTGAGTAGAATCAGGCTTATCTGCATCTTCTGTTAGTTCGGCAAACAGCTCTTTTGCTTCGAACACGTAGTTGCCCATTGAAACGAGCGCAGATTCAGGATCGCCTGGAATCGGCTTCGGATTTGCAGGTTTCTCTTCGAAGCCAATCATACGGCCTTCAGCATCAACCTCGATAACACCGAATTCTGATGCTTCAGCAAGCGGCATGCGCAGTGCAGAAACGGTTAGCGCTGCTTTCTTCTCTTTATGGAAATCAAGCATCTGCTTGATGTCCATTTTGTAGATATGGTCAGAACCAAAAATGCAGACTTGATCAGGTTCTTCCAACTCCATAAAGCCCATGTTTTGGTAGATAGCATCTGCTGTGCCTTCGTACCAACGCTTCCCTTTACGCATTTGCGCAGGAATAGGGTCAATGAAGCGATCTGTTATACCACTGATATTCCAACCTTTTTTCATATGGTGGAACAGTGATTGTGACTTGAATTGTGTTAATACATAGATCTTCATCAGATCAGCATTAACGAAGTTGTTCAAAGCGAAATCAATTAAGCGGTAGCTACCACCGAAAGGAACCGAGGGTTTGCTGCGAGATTCAGTTAAAGGTCTTAAGCGAGAGCCTTCACCACCAGCAAGAATCATTCCCAATACACCAGCCATTTTATTCTCCATATATTTATAGCTTGTCGATGTCAGTACTCGTAGAGGTATCTTCCTCTGGGGGATGAGCACTAACACTTGTTTCGGTACTTAACGAATATCTATTCACATACAGTGACAGTATCCTAAGCCAAACGTTGTTATGTGTGCACTATTCTTTGCACTTGGTTTGATATACGTTATCGACTTTCCTGTCGATTTCAATTTTTAATACGCCATTCTGTGTTGCGCAAGCTGATTGCTTTCCTAAGACTTAAAGCAGCTCACATTACACCGCCTGAGCGAAACATTACATTAACACCCGGCACACATCAGGTATACAACTAAACACTGATCTGTGACTTACAATATTTTAATTAAGTTACATTCTCGTTAAAGTTTCATAAGAAGATAATATAAATTTTTTAATTTATTTCACTCTGCGAATTTAATAAATCTCCACAAGTGAGACAGTGACGCATACAGTTGCATAATTACTCATATTTAGATCAAAAAAAAGCAGCCTAATGGCTGCTTTTTTGATCAATAAAGTTCAATTACTTTTCTTTGGGCTTCTTACGTTTATCCGTTACTTCCCATTTGCCGTCGATATACAAAGCGGTCCAACCAGAAGGTTTTCCGTCTACTTCAGTTCGAACATAGTTTTCTTTGGTCTTACGACTAAAGCGAACTACTGCTGGCTTACCATCTGGATCAGCAGCAGGTGCTGATGCTAGGTATTGGAATTTAGGTGAAATACGGTCTTTAAAACGAACAAGCTCTTCCACCAATGGTGCACGGGTTTCACGTGATTTAGGGAAGTTACTCGCCGCCATAAACAAGCCAGAAGCACCATCTCGAAGAACAAAGTACGCGTCTGAGTTTTCACATGGAAGCTCAGGGAAGTGCACAGGGTCCTCTTTAGGTGGCGCAACTTCGCCGTTTTTCAGAATCTTACGAGTGTTTTTACAATCTTCACTCGTACAATCCATGTATTTACCAAAACGGCCATTTTTAAGAACCATGTCAGAACCACACTTGTCACACTCAACAAGTGGACCATCATAGCCCTTCACTTTGAACTCACCGTGTTCAACCACATAACCTTCACAGTTAGGGTTGTTACCACATACGTGCATCTTACGCTTATCATCAATCAGATAAGCATCCATTGCCGTTTCACAGATAGGACAACGCTTTTTAGCTCGAAGTGCTGCGGTTTCAACGTCTTCTTCTAGAACGTTGATAATGCCTTCTTCATCACCAAGGTTGATCGTTGTCTTACAACGTTCTTTTGGTGGAAGCGCATAACCAGAACAACCTAGGAATACGCCTGTTGAAGCAGTACGAATACCCATTTTACGGCTACAAGTTGGACACTCAATATCGGTTTCAACGATATGGTTTGGCTTCATGCCACCCGCATCTTCATCGAGATCCGCTTGCTCTAGGTCGCCAGTAAAGTCAGTGAAGAAGTTATCTAGAACGCCTTTCCAGCTCGCTTCGCCTTCTGCGATTTGGTCTAACTTTTGCTCCATACGAGCTGTAAAGTCATAGTTCATTAAGTCATTGAAGCTGCCATCTAGTCGGTCAGTAACAATTTCACCCATTTTTTCAGCATAGAAACGACGCTGTTCAACTTTCACATAGCCACGATCTTGAATCGTCGAGATGATTGACGCGTAAGTTGACGGACGACCAATACCGCGCTTCTCTAGTTCTTTAACCAATGCAGCTTCAGTGAAACGTGCTGGTGGCTTAGTGAAGTGCTGTTTAGGGTCTAGAGCAATCAGGTCAAGCTTATCGCCAATTTGAACTGCAGGAAGAATAGTATCTTCGTTCTTACCCATTGGACGTTGAACGCGAGTCCAACCATCAAATTTAAGGATACGACCTTTCGCTTTCAGCGTGTACTCATCCGCTTTAACACTTACTGTTGTTGAATCGTATTGCGCTGGCGTCATTTGACACGCGACGAATTGATTCCAAATCAGCGAGTAAAGTTTGTGAGCATCAGCATCAACACCATTTAAGTCTTCAGACTTCACATCAACGCTTGAAGGACGAATCGCTTCGTGGGCTTCTTGTGCACCCTCTTTGCTACCGTAAACAAGTGCTTTAGCTGGCAAATATTGCGCACCAAACTCAGAACCGATGTATTCACGTGCGGCCTCTACAGCCTCTGAACTCAAGTTAGTCGAGTCAGTACGCATATAAGTGATGTAACCCGCCTCATAGAGACGCTGAGCCAACATCATGGTTTTCTTTACGCCGTAGCCAAGACGCGTACTCGCAGCTTGTTGCAACGTTGACGTGATGTAAGGGGCAGACGGCTTACTCTTCGTTGGGCGGTCTTCACGTTTACATACTTCGTATTGAGCTTTGTCTAATACACTGACGGCAGCCAAAGTTTGCGCTTCGTTTACAGGTCTGAAAGCGACACCATCTTTCTGTGCAACTTGCAGTCTGAAATCTGTTTTATCCGTCGTTTTAGTATCAGCATGCACATCCCAGAACTCTTCAGGGATAAAGGCATTGATCTCGCGCTCACGCTCAACCAGCAGTTTTACAGCTACCGATTGAACACGGCCAGCGGATAGGCCTCGTGCTACTTTTTTCCAAAGCAGAGGTGACACCATAAAGCCCACAACACGGTCCATGAAACGTCGTGCTTGCTGAGCGTTTACGCCATCGATGTTTAGCTCACCTGGAGTTTCGAAAGCTTGCTGAATAGCATTTTTAGTAATTTCGTTAAAAACCACTCGTTTGTATCGCGTTTCATCGCCACCGATGATCTCACGAAGGTGCCATGCGATAGCTTCTCCTTCGCGATCCAAATCGGTTGCGAGATAAACATGGTCTGCGTTCTCAGCCAGTTTTTGCAATTCAGCAACGACTTTCTCTTTACCAGGTAGAATTTGGTAGTTCGCTTCCCACTCATTGTATGGGTTGATACCCATCTTTTTAATAAGCGCTTTGCGATCTTTTTCTTTCTTGATACGAGCTTTATCTTCTGGGCTCATACCCTTGGTTGAAACTGCAGTAGCCTTTTTACCGGTGCTTTGACCTGCCGTTGGTAAATCACGTACGTGACCTACACTCGACTTAACGACAAAGTCTTTGCCAAGATATTTATTGATGGTTTTAGCCTTGGCCGGCGACTCCACTATAACTAGCGATTTACCCATATTGACTCTAACGTCCTTAATCACGATGCTTCAGCACCAACAATTTAACTTGTGGGCTTTTACGCATGATATTCTAAATTCATTGCTTCTTTTTTTACTATTGTGCGAGATTACTAGAAGATCAACCGCTTTTTTCAAAATTGGATCTGATCGGTCGACAAATCGACGACTCAGCGGATAAAAGGGTCACAATGTAAAAAAGCGATAAAGTACTCACGAAGAATACTTGCAAGAGCCTATTCATCAGGCATTACGTATAAACGCGGTCATACTAAGCTTGTCCGCGAATCTAACGCGAGCCCCATTCAATTATTTTTGTCATAAATCACAAAATAAATGATGGAGATTCGAAAAGACTCTCTTATTCGGTTGTGAAATCATTGAATTTCTAGTGCTACACAATAAACTCAACGATATATTCAGTTATCAGAGATGAACTCATGACAAAGAAAGTAATAGCAGAATTTGATTTACTGCTTATCGCAAACCAAATTATCCAATCACATGATGACTACATTGAAGGCATGCGCACAAACAGCGTAGTAGAAAAAGACGACGTACTCGTCTTTAAGGGTGAATACTTCTTAGACAGCAACGGATTGCCAACAGAGAATACAACCGCAGTATTTAACATGTTTAAATACTTAGCGCACCATCTTTCAAAAGAATTTACGCTTCAGCAATAATGAAAAAGCTTGCCATTTAGGCAAGCTTTTTTACTTCCTGAATATTTCTACACTCAGTATTTTTATTGGCTCAGCATTTTCAGCTTGTCGAAGTAGTCAGGGAAAGTCTTTGAAGTACAACCTGGATCATTAATGGTCACAGGTGTATCACTCAACGCCACCAACGAGAAACACATCGCCATACGGTGATCATCATAGGTATCAATCGCCGCATGTGTCAGTTCAGCAACAGGGTTAACGATAATGTAATCTTCACCCTCTTCGACCTCTGCGCCAACTTTACGAAGCTCTGTCGCCATCGCCGCTAAGCGATCGGTCTCTTTAACACGCCAGTTGTAAACATTACGAATAGCCGTTGTACCTTTAGCAAACAAGGCTGTCGTTGCAATAGTCATCGCTGCGTCTGGAATATGGTTGTAATCCATATCAATGCCTTTAAGCTCGCCACAGCGAGAGATAACGTAGTCATCACCCCATTCAATTTCAGCACCCATTTTTTCAAGCGCGTCAGCGAATTGGATATCACCTTGGATACTGTTTTTACCAATACCCGTGACTTTAATCTCGCCGCCTTTAATCGCCGCAGCGGCAAGGAAGTAAGATGCCGATGACGCATCGCCTTCAACCAAGAAGTCACCCGGTGCAGAGTACGATTGCCCCGTAGGAATTACGAACTCTTGGTAATCGTTATTAATCACATCCACACCAAATTGTTTCATAATGTGTAGCGTGATATCGATGTAAGGTTTTGAAACTAATTCGCCATCAATTTTAATGGTCACTTCACCTTCAGCTAAAGGTGCAGCCATTAAAAATGCCGTCAAAAACTGACTAGAAATAGAACCATCAATAGAAACCGTACCACTCTTAAGGCCAGTGCCCTTAATTTTTAACGGTGGGAAGTTTTCGTTTTCTAGATACTCTACGTCGGCACCTGCTGCTCGCAATGCGGTGACTAGATGACCAATTGGACGCTCTTTCATTCGAGGTTCGCCAGTCAGTACATATTCGCCATGGCCTAAGCATAAAGCTGCGGCTAATGGACGCATCGCTGTACCAGCGTTACCTAAGAAAAGCTCAAGAGCTTGGTCGCTTGAAAATGCACCACCAACGCCCGTTACTTCACAGACGGTTTTATCTGCAGACAATTGATAGTCAACGCCCAACTGAGTCAAAGCATTCAGCATATGGCGGATATCATCACTGTCTAACAAATTGGTTAGGCGTGTTGTTCCAGTCGAAAGTGCCGCTAAAAGAAGTGCTCGGTTAGATACACTTTTTGAACCAGGTAAGTTAACTTCCCCGCTCACTTTTTGAATTGGTTGTAACGTAAGGCTTTCCATTAAATCTTTTAGTCCTTGTACCACCCGAAGCCACTGGCGCGTATTTATTTTCGGGTGATGAATAATTCTTCGTACTTGCAGACTAACGAACTTTTCCGATGAACTCCAGAGCTAATCCCTCCGTTAAAGGCTATTAATTCGCCAACTAAACGTATTTACATACTAGTATGCTAGATCCACTCGCACGCCATCAGAAAAATATAGGATTCGCACGTCATCGCCACGATTAAACAACATAGAATTGTCGACATCTTGAATGATGTTGACCAGCTTATTGTCTTTGGTTTTGACCAATAACTCGACCAATTTGTATTCAACTCTATATTGGGTGTTACCTCGATTACGCGCAATGCCCGCCCCAGCAACAGCACCAACGGCCGTAGCCACCTCTTTACCCGTGCCACCACCAAATTGGTTACCGATCAAGCCACCAATCGCAGCACCTAATAAGGTTTCCCAACCATTCGCTTTCGATTCAACGATCTCCTGTTGCGTGATATATCTAACCGTATCAATTTCACCATAAACGACCTCGTTAACAGGACGAGCTTCGTTCCGGTTGTAAGCTGCATTTGCCAACATGGGCAAAACAAGTAAAATCCAAAGCAACTTTTTCATGGTAAAACTCCTTAAGACCTCTTGGTCATTGATTAATCTGTAATGCGGAACTTATGACTATATACCTAACCGAGCTTGATACTACGAGTATAGAGTTTCCTTCGCCCTTTGAAGCCCTCGACGAACCGAATGGCTTGCTCGCCTTTGGGGGTGATTTGTCACCGATGCGAATTTTAAACGCTTATAGCCAAGGTATATTTCCATGGTATGGGCCTGGGGAGCCTATACTTTGGTGGAGCCCTGCACCGCGAGCAGTATTTAATCCTAAGACATTCGAACCGTCAAAAAGTCTTAAAAAGTTTCAAAGAAAGCACAATTATCGAGTTAGCATCAACCAAGCGACCGATAAAGTGATAGGTTACTGTTCATCGCTTAGACCTCAAGAAGAAACGTGGTTAAATGAAGACATGCAAACCGCTTACCGCGAGTTGTCAGCATTAGGTTTTTGTCACTCGGTAGAGGTTTGGCAAGACGATGAGCTGATTGGAGGCCTATACGGCTTGCAGAGAGGTCAGGTATTTTGTGGTGAATCGATGTTTAGTTTGAAAACCAATGCCTCCAAAATTGCGCTATGGTATTTCTGCAGACACTTTAAGCAATTTGGAGGAAAGCTCATCGATTGCCAAGTCATGAATCCTCACTTGGACTCATTAGGCGCTATCGAAGTAGAAAGAGATGAGTTTCTTAGCGCTCTGAAAATACTCAAAGAAAGTCAACTTAACGATGGATGTTTTGAAGCACAATGGCTAGAGGGAATGCCTTCATGAGTTCAGATTTACAACAAATCAGAATTGGATTAACCGATAACCATGCTTGCAGCTATCTGCCACACCTCCAAGAACGTGTAGCAGTGACGCTCGATGAATTTATGCACACAGCAGATAACTACGAAGTACTGCTTGCGAATGGGTTTCGTCGTAGTGGCAGCACAATCTACAAACCGCATTGTGACAATTGTTCAGCTTGTCAGGCTATTCGCCTTTCCATCCCTGAAATAAAGTTTTCCAAAAGCCAGCGACGAATCCTGAACAAAGCCAAGTCATTCCACTGGGAATTTAAAGACACGATGGATGACAACTGGTTTAATTTATACAGCCGATACATTACAGCTCGTCATCAATCCGGAACGATGTATCCTCCAAAGAAGGAAGAGTTCCTACAGTTCTCCAAAAACGAGTGGCTGACTACACAATACATGCACATCTACAATGAAAACCAGTTGGTCGGCATCGCTGTTACCGATGTTATGTCTCACTGCACCAGTGCGTTTTATACCTTCTTCGACCCTGACATCGATATCTCAATGGGAACCTTAGGCGTTTTGTTCCAGATTCAACACGCGCAAAAAGAGCAAAAACAATGGCTATATTTGGGTTATCAAATCGATGAATGTCCTGCTATGAACTATAAAGTACGATTTCAACGTCATCAAAGGCTAGTAAATCAACGGTGGCAAGGGTAGAATACGCGACAACTTTACATATTTTGATTTTAACGGCACAATCAAGCCGTTGAAAACCGCCAAGTTTCGAAAGAGGATTAGATGGCTAAAGAAGACGTAATCGAGATGCAAGGCACTGTCCTTGATACTCTACCAAACACGATGTTCCGTGTTGAGCTTGAAAATGGTCACGTAGTGACAGCACACATCTCTGGTAAAATGCGTAAGAACTACATCCGTATTCTTACTGGTGATAAAGTAACTGTTGAGATGACTCCATACGACCTTTCTAAAGGCCGCATCGTCTTCCGTGCTCGTTAATTTTTAATTATCGAATACGATAAGAAACGGAGCTCTATGCTCCGTTTTTTACCATCTATACAAAAGCAAACAGATTCGCTAATCGCTTTATAAATCTCTCTATTTCATAAGGTTGCGTTCCTAACCCGCGTCACGCCCAGCTAAAGCCTCACCCTTCAATGTTTAGCCCTCAACTCTATATCGCCAAGTAAATACTCATTATTACGCTCTAGTTGCATCTACGCGCATTTTTAGCTGTCTTTTCGATCACGCAGATACAAAAAAACGCACAACCGAAGTCATGCGTTTTTATCAAAGTATTGCGTTTAAGTGCGTCTACTCTTCGTTAGTGACTAATAGTAGTTAGCTGCTAGTCTCTAGCTCTTAGTGCATCACTTCTTCTTTGGCGCCTACGTAAACGAAGTCCAGTTCATCTTTCTTCAGAGACACTTTCACAGTGCCGCCGTCGACCAAACTACCGAACAACAATTCATTCGCAAGCGGCTTCTTAAGCTTCTCTTGAATAACTCGGCCCATAGGACGTGCGCCCATGGTCTTGTCATAGCCTAGGTGTGCTAACCAGTGACGAGCATCTTCAGATACTTCTAAAGAGACACCACGTGCGTCCAGTTGAACCTGAAGCTCTACGATAAACTTATCGACAACTTGGCTGATCACACTTGGGTCTAAACTGTTGAACCAAATGATATTATCAAGACGGTTACGGAACTCCGGTGTGAAGACTTTCTTAATCTCACCCATTGCATCTGGCGCATGATCTTGTTGGATCAGACCGATCGATTTTTTCTCGGTTTCCGCGACACCTGCGTTGGTTGTCATTACTAAGATCACATTACGGAAATCCGCTTTGCGACCGTTGTTGTCCGTCAAAGTACCGTTATCCATCACTTGTAATAACAAGTTAAAGATATCTGGGTGAGCCTTCTCGATCTCATCAAGTAACACAACAGAGTGCGGGTTCTTGATGACTGCATCAGTGAGTAGTCCACCTTGATCGTATCCTACATAACCTGGAGGAGCACCGATCAGACGGCTCACAGAGTGACGTTCACCGTATTCAGACATATCAAAACGCAACAGCTCAATACCCATCAGTTTAGAAAGCTGAACCGTCACCTCGGTTTTACCCACACCAGTCGGACCAGCAAATAGGAATGAACCAACCGGTTTATTGTCTGCACCCAAACCTGCACGAGTCAGCTTTATCGCTTCACTCAGTACATCGATCGCTGGATCTTGTCCGAATACCAACATTTTCATGCGGTCATCCAGTTTCTGAAGCGTATCTTTGTCTGAAGATGATACTGACTTTTCAGGAATACGAGCCATTTTCGCAACCATCGACTCGATATCAGCCACGCTCACTGTCTTCTTACGACGACTTGCTGGAGCTAAACGACTACGAGCACCCGCTTCATCAATAACGTCAATCGCCTTATCTGGAAGGTGACGTTCATTAATATACTTAGCAGACAGCTCCACAGCGGCACGTAACGCTTTATTTGTGTAACGCACTTCGTGGTGAGCTTCGTATTTTGGCTTCAAGCCAATCAGAATCTTGGTCGTGTCATCAAGTGATGGTTCAACAATATCGATTTTTTGGAAGCGACGAGACAACGCACGTTCCTTCTCAAAAATACTGCTGTACTCTTGGTAAGTGGTTGAACCAATACAACGTAATTTACCACTGCTTAGTAGCGGTTTGATTAAGTTTGCAGCATCCACTTGTCCACCTGATGCAGCACCCGCGCCAATGATGGTGTGAATTTCGTCGATGAACAAGATAGCGTCTTCTTCTTTTTCCAGTTGCTTAAGAATGGCTTTAAAGCGCTTCTCAAAGTCACCACGATATTTAGTGCCTGCAAGCAGTGAACCAATATCTAAAGAGTAAATCACGCTGCTCTGAATGATTTCAGGCACCTGCCCTTCAACGATACGCCATGCAAGACCTTCTGCAATGGCCGTTTTACCTACACCCGCTTCACCCACTAACAGAGGGTTATTTTTACGACGACGACACAATACTTGAACTGTTCGCTCAAGTTCTTTGTCACGGCCGATGAGTGGGTCAATATTACCTTGCTTAGCCACTTCATTAAGATTGGTTGCAAAGTTTTCTAGACGGTCTTCAGAATTTGCTTCTTCAGCATTTTCTGCACCACCGAATGAATCTGGCGATGAAGCACTGTCGCCTTCGTTGCTTGCTTTGGTAATGCCGTGCGAAATGAAGTTAACGATGTCTAAGCGACTGATGTCGTTTTTCTTCAGTAGGTATGCCGCGTGAGATTCTTGCTCACTAAAAATAGCCACAAGCACGTTTGCACCTGTTACTTCACTGCGACCTGAAGATTGGACATGAAAAACCGCGCGCTGAAGTACTCGTTGAAAGCTCAGTGTTGGCTGGGTTTCTCGAGTTTCATCGTTTTCTGGGATAAGCGGGGTTGTTTGATCAATAAAAATATCGAGCTCATTGCGAAGAGCATCGAGATCAGCCTGACAAGCTTGGAGCGCTTCCTTGGCCGCATCATTTTCTAATAATGCTAGTAGGAGGTGTTCGACAGTCATAAATTCATGTCGCTTGTCTCGCGCACGAGCAAATGCGCCATTTAAACTCGACTCTAATTCTTTATTTAGCATAAGTACCTCCTAAGGGAACAACAGTGTTGTTCGAGCAATTTATACTTGCTCCATTGTACATAGTAGCGGATGCTCATTTTCCTTTGAGTACATCCTTACCTGCGCTACCTTTGTTTCGGCTATTTCAGCACTGTATGTGCCGCAAATAGCTTTACCTTCATAATGAACCTTGAGCATCACTTCCGTTGCTTGTTCTATATCTAGTGAGAAAAACCGCTCGAGGATCTCGATGACAAAATCCATTGGCGTGTAATCATCGTTGTTCAATACAACGTTATACATAGCCGGTGGCTTTACTTTTGTTGCTTCTTTCTCCAGTAAATCTGAGCCTGGAGCTGCCCATTCGAAGTTTCTGCTCATATCAGCTTTGCTAAGGTTATTTTTCGGAATTCGTGAGTGCTTACTTAACTCAAATCTACCACATTCACGCTTTACGGTGTACTAAGAAACTGCACCAAGAAACAGTACCAAAAAATATTCCTCTATACTGAGCCTAATCCACCATTTCCATCGCTGCAAATAAAAGATGTCTATTAACAGAATTAACATATGTGATTGATTAAAAAGACACCATTACTATTGACGCTGACCATAAGATCACCACTAAGTTACTATTTAGTTAATAGTTTGTGGTTAATCTCGAATGTGATTTGTTATTAAAATTGATCACTTTTATATCAATTTACTATTGACTGCGCTCAATCATTAGCTACATTGGTGCTAAAAGATTTTTCTTAAGCAACCTTAACAATAAGCAAAAAAATGCAACAACAAGGAATTATTACGCAAGGTAGCGTTAATTTCCGTAAGCAATGTACGAGATTCAAGTTATCAGCTGAAATCCGTTAGCTGGTAAGAATGATATCAATCGCACTTACGACAATTGATATAACAACGTTAGTAACAAAATGCATGAGGGATGTATAGCATGGCTACAGGTACAGTAAAATGGTTTAACAACGCCAAAGGGTTTGGCTTTATTTGTCCAGAAGGTGAAGACGGCGATATTTTTGCGCACTACTCCACAATACAGATGGATGGTTATCGAACCTTAAAAGCGGGTCAGCAAGTCGACTATGAAGTAGAAAGTGGACCTAAAGGCTCCCATGCTAGTTCCGTTGTTCCTGTCGAAGGCAGCGCCGCTAAATAGGCGATTGCCAAATCGTGTGACCTCCATCAGTCTTAATTAACGGCTGACAGGTAAGCAGAATATTGAAACCGCTCATTTGATACCTTTAATACAGGATTAAATGAGCGGTTTTTCGATCTGGGAGCTATATAAAGTAGCTCACTATACAATTCGTCCAAGGATATTCGCCCTCAAGCTAGGTCTAGGAAAGCATTATGAAAAAAAGACGCTTTAACGTTATCGTTAAAGCGTCTTTCGTTTTGACTTAACCTATGACTTGACTGTCAGAGCAAGCGACTCGTTAGCAACCCATGCGGTGACTTGCTAACGGCAAGTCCTAATCACTATGCGTCAATGAATGCGTTCAATGTCGCACTCGGGCGCATTAGCGTTGAAACTAGTGCATCATCAAGTAGGTAATAACCCCCTAAATCACCTGCTGGACCTTGAGCGTTGTTTAGCTCAGCAACAATCGCTTCTTCGCTTTCAGCTAGTTGACTTGCAACACCTGCAAACTCAGTCGCTAGGTCAGCATCAACTGCTTGCTCAGCAAGCGCTTTAGCCCAGTATGTTGCTAGGTAGTAGTGGCTACCACGGTTATCAAGCTCACCGACTCGACGTGACGGAGATTTGTTTTTGTCTAGGAATTCGCCGGTCGCTTTATCAAGCGCATCAGCGAGAACTTGTGCCTTAGCATTACCAGTGACTACGCTTAGGTGCTCTAGAGATGCCGCTAATGCCAAGAATTCACCTAAAGAATCCCAACGCAGATGGTTTTCTTTCTCTACTTGTTGCACGTGCTTAGGCGCAGAACCGCCAGCACCTGTTTCAAACAGACCGCCGCCATTCATTAGGGGAACAATCGACAGCATTTTAGCTGACGTACCAAGCTCTAGAATTGGGAACAAATCAGTTAGGTAATCACGTAATACGTTACCTGTAACAGAAATAGTATCTAGACCTTCTTTGATACGAACCAGAGAGTATTGAGTTGCTTCAAGTGGAGCAAGGATCTTAATTTCAAGACCATCTGTATCGTACTCAGGAAGATAAGCTTCTACTTTCTTAATAAGCTGAGCGTCGTGTGCTCGAGCTGCATCTAACCAGAATACCGCAGGAACACCCGCAGCACGTGCGCGAGTTACAGCAAGCTTAACCCAGTCTTGAATTGGTGCATCTTTAACCTGACACATACGGAAGATATCGCCTTCCTCTACGTCTTGCTCAAGAAGAACAGAACCAGAAGCGTCAACCACTTGAACCTGACCAGCAGCTTCTAGGATGAAAGTCTTGTCGTGAGAGCCGTACTCTTCCGCTTTTTGAGCCATCAGGCCAACGTTTGGTACGCTACCCATCGTTGTTGGATCGAAAGCGCCGTTCTCTTTACAGAAATCAATAACCGCTTGGTAGATGCTTGCGTAGCTGCGATCTGGGATCATAGCTTTAGTATCTTTTTGTTTACCTTCTGGATCCCACATTTGACCTGAAGAACGCAGCATTGCAGGCATAGATGCATCAACAATGATATCGCTTGGTACGTGTAGGTTGGTAATACCGCGGTCTGAATCTACCATCGCTAGTGGTGGCTGCGTCTCGTATACCGCTTGTAGGTCAGCTTCGATCGCTTCTTTCTGATCTTGAGGAAGCGCAGCTATTTTTGCGTATACATCGCCGATGCCGTTGTTAACATCAACACCGAGTTCTTCGAATAGCTCACCGTGTTTAGCGAATACGTCTTTGTAGTAAACCTTAACCGCGTGACCAAAGATCACAGGATCAGATACTTTCATCATCGTCGCTTTCATGTGAAGAGAAAGCAGTACACCTTGCTCTTTTGCTGATGCGATCTCTTTTTCAAAGAATGCAACCAAAGCAGCTTTGTTCATTACTGAAGCATCAATGATCTCTTTATCTTGAAGTGCAAAAGCAGGCTTCAGCGTTTTCTTTGCGCCATCTTTGCCTACGAATTCAATGCTCACTTCTGTAGCACCTTCAATCGTTACTGACTTTTCGCTACCGAAGAAGTCTTTGTCGTCCATACTTGAAACGTGCGACTTAGAATCTGCAGACCATGCACCCATTGAGTGTGGATTTTTCTTCGCGTAATTCTTAACAGAAAGTGGAGCACGACGATCCGAGTTACCTTCACGTAGCACAGGGTTTACTGCACTGCCTTTGATTTTGTCGTAAGTCGCTTTAACGACTTTCTCTTCGTCAGTATTTGCTTCTTCTGGATAATTAGGAAGTGCGTAACCTTTTGACTGAAGTTCTTTGATCGTTGCTTGAAGTTGAGGTACAGATGCAGAGATGTTTGGAAGCTTGATAATGTTCGCTTCTGGTGTCTTAGCCAATTCACCTAGTTCTGCTAGTGCATCACCAATACGTTGCTCTTCGTTCAAATAGTCAGGGAAGTTGGCAATAATGCGCCCTGCAAGTGAAATGTCGCGAGTATCAACGTTAATACCAGAAGAAGCTGTAAAAGATTGAATGATTGGCAGCAGAGAGTAAGTTGCTAGCGCCGGAGCTTCGTCTGTAATGGTATAGATGATCGTTGGTTTTTCAGTAGGCATGAAATTTCCCTATAGTTCTTACAAGCTCATTTAAAGTAGTGAGCATGTTATAAATTGACCAGTAAGCCACTCAAAGAGTGAAAACTGCTTACTCGATAGTCGTACTCTATCTTATTTTTCATACAATCTTGATGACAGCATGAACCAAATCCGTGAGTGCGTTGTTATAATAAAACACGAAGGTATAATTAAACAAATCAGGCTTAAGAGTCCATCAACTTGTTCTATTTTGTGTCTTTTAGGCGCGCAAATGATAGCTCAATTCCGTTTCAGTGAAAACTTTTCAGCACACTTCGTTTACATTTTTGCAAGGTAGTTAACATGTCTACTCGCTCTCGAGGCGCATCTAGCTCAGACAAACCAGCTCGTTCTGGTACCACATTAAAACAAAACGGTAATAGACCAAGCCGCGGCAGTGATAAAAATAACACTGGTAATTCGCACAAGAAACCGCACTCAAGTAAACACCGATACAAAGGTAAGCCTACTATCGCAAAACCCAAAGTATCACTTGAAGATCGCAAAGTAATCTTATTCAACAAGCCTTTCGATACCCTCAGTCAATTCACTGATGGTGAAGGCAGGAAAACACTCGCCGACTTCATTCCAGTTAAAGATGTTTATGCTGCCGGACGACTCGACCGTGACAGCGAAGGTTTAATGGTATTGACCAACGATGGCATCTTCCAAGCCAAATTAACTCAACCAAACTCAAAGTCACCGAAGACTTACTGGGTGCAGGTTGAAGGCGCACCTTCTGAGGAAGATTTAGATAAATTGAGAAAAGGTGTGGAGCTAAAAGACGGCATGACACTGCCTGCTCAAATTGAGGTGATGTCTGAACCTGTTGTGTGGGAAAGAACCCCTCCAGTGCGTTTCAGAGCCGCAATACCGACAACATGGTTAGCTGTCACAATCATTGAAGGACGTAACCGCCAAGTAAGACGAATGACAGCCAATATCGGCTTCCCTACCCTGCGTCTTATTCGTTACTCCATGGGCAGTATGAATGTGGGGCAGCTTCAGCCTGGTGAGTGGAAAGAGATCTAAAGTAATAATTCGATAAGTAGAGAAATGGCCGCTAATATAGCGGCCATTTTTATATGCGTTGATGAATCTCAGGCACAAAAAAGCCAGTCATAAGACTGGCTTTTACAGCGTTACTTAACTAAAAGTTAAACTATTAGAAGTAGTAGTAAGCAGCTGCGAATACGAACGTCTCTTCATCAGAGCTATCGGTACGAACACCATCAAAAACGTCTAGTTCTTGTTTGATATCGATACCCATGTCTAGACGGTCGCTGTGCGTGTACATAACAGCAATGTTCATGTAGCTGTAATCTTCATCAGCTAGACGATCTTGTTCTGTAGTGTTTGCACCGTAACCAGCAGCAACAGTCACTTGCTCAGAAGCATCGAATGCGCCTGATAGGTAGTAACCAGTCTTCTTCTTGTTTAGAAGGTTTAGTTTGCTTGAATCTTTTTCACCATCGTCAATCCAAGAGTTGAAACCTAGCTTAACAGTATCACCAATCTTAACGTTACCAGATACAGAAGTTACTGTGTAGTCTGCTTCATCGCGGTCTTCGTAACCAGCGTAGATGTTAAAGATCTCGTGTTCGAAACCAACGTAACCGTTCACACCTTTGTCAGCAGCAGCGTGGCTTTCGTCTGTTTCAAAGTAAGAAACACCGTAAGCGAAACCAGAAGTAGCACCTTGGAACTTAACTACGTTGTATGCATCAGATGCATCGCCAGCAGAAGCACCAAACTCGTAAGTCATATCACCAGCGCCATCTACTTTATCAAGAGCTGTATCGTTTTCCCAACCGAAAGATGCAACACCAAAACCAGTGTCAAAACCTAACCATGCTTTATCTACGTCTGTATTTGGACCAGATTCGATCGCACCGTAAGTTTCTTTAACTTTAGCAAAATCATTAGTGTCAGAGATGTAGTTAACCATTAGGTCAGTTTCAAAGTAACCAACCCAACGGTTGTTTTTGTAGCTTACAGCTAGAGTTAGAGCTGTTGCCCAATCATCGTAGATTGCACCAGAGTATGAATCGTAGTAACCACCAACACCCCAAGCACCAGATACTGAGAATTGATCTTTGTGCATGTCTTCAAACTCAAACATTGGCTTAGAGTTTTGAGAACTTGTTTCAACTGCGAATGCAGAAGTTGATACCGCTGCGATAGCTAGCGCTAATAGAGTCTTTTTCATAATAAATCCACTGCCTTTTCTAAGAATGGGAGATCCTTGCCCGGTTCCCTTTTATTTTTTATGACTGGTCATTACCACTCTTTGTTGGTTAATCACCGTCACTAAATTTCGAGGTCTAGATTGCAAAAGATTATCCTGCGTGTCAAATAAACTAAAAGCACACCTAAAAAAACACAAATACATAAAAATCAGACGCTTACATTTTTTTTCATCATTTTACGAGCAACTTATCCTTAGTTTTATCAGGAAATATAATAATCCTAAAAAAGAACAATACAGAACTTAACACCAAAAATAGGATGTGTAACAATCAAAAATCAGAACTTAACACCTGTAGCTAAGCCTTTTTTAATATTTATATTTCGCAAGATAAATAAAATCGTTAAGTTCCTGATGGTTCAGTTTTTTTTTGTGAACGAGATCTACCTTTGATTCAAAAGCAAGCTATTTTGCCGTAAATGTACCGGCTAGTGATATGTGCTACTATCCTCGCTCCGTTACGTAGGTCACAGTATGCTAACTACTAAAATTCAAAAATCCATTCGCACCAGTTATCAAAACCTCCAAGATCAGTTGGACAACTTTGTACCTAGACGTGCTCAAAATTACCTTGTTGCCGAAATTGCGAAGACACTTTGTGGTCAATACCATAAAAGTAATCGCATGATCGTAGCTGAAGCAGGAACAGGGATCGGAAAATCACTCGCCTATCTCATGGCAACGATTCCTGTCGCTGTGCTCAATAATCGAAAAATCGTCATTTCAACAGCGACGGTTGCGCTTCAAGAACAGCTCGTTAATAAGGACCTCCCTCTATATAGAAGACTTACTGACCGCGAGTTCTCTTTTATTCTTGCAAAAGGTAGACAGCGTTACTGTTGCTCCGAGAAGTTAGCCGCCGCGTGTGGGGTTGATGGTGGACAAATGGCGATGTTCGAATCTAAGCCAAAGAAGAAAGACATCGAACAACTTCAAACCATGTATCGTAGTTTGGGTCAAGGCAAATGGGACGGGGATAGAGACTCATGGCCTAAACCAATCGACAATATGATTTGGCAAATGATCGTCAGCGATAAGCACAGTTGTAACAACAGTATGCCGACTCATAGAGATTGTCCTTTCCAGAAAGCACGCTCGGAGCTGGATAAAGTCGATGTGATTATTGCCAATCACAGTTTGGTTATGGCTGATGCTGACCTTGGCGGCGGTGTGATACTTCCAGAACCAGAAAATAGCATCTATATATTTGACGAAGCTCACCACTTACCGCACGTCGCAAGAGACCATTCCTCCGCTGCTGCAAGCTTAAAAGGAGCGGCAGCGTGGTTAGAGCGTCTGAATCAATCCATCACTAAGTTATCGGGTCTGGCTGATGAAAAGCGCGTACATAGATTTAGAAATGAACTGCAGGATTCTGTACAACAGCTGATTCCGACTCTGACTCAAATGAGCAAACAATTTGACGCTAGCCACTTTGAAGACGGCCTGTATCGTTTCGAACACGGCGACTTACCAGAATGGTTAGAAAGCGAATCGAAAGATCTCAAACAGTTGACTCAAAAGACAAGCCAAGCCGTAGCCAAAATCGCTGACCTTATCGCAGAGCGTGTAAAAGATGGAGAGCTTTCGGCAAAGCTAGCAGAACCAGCTCTGGCCGAAATAGGCTTCTATATACAAAGAACAGAAAATCTAGCTCAAGTTTGGCGTTTAATGGCTGAACCTAAACGCGAAAAAGGTGCGCCTTTGGCGCGTTGGCTTGAATTGAGCAAAGAAAGCGAAGGGGACTTTGTTGTCAATGTCTCTCCGTTAGAAGTTGGTTGGCAGTTAGACCAGCAGATTTGGAGTCGCTGTGTCGGTGCTGTGCTCGTTTCAGCGACAATGAGAGCGCTTAACTCCTTCAGTTTTTTCTGTCATCAAGCCGGTATCAGCCAGAAAAAAGAGGATGGTGTACAGTTTTTAGCATTGGCATCACCATTCGATTACCAAAACCAAGCAGAGCTGATCGTTCCTGCAATGAAGTACGAGCCACAGGCGCCTCAGTTTACTGAATATCTTATTGAAATTTTACCTAAGGTAATAGAAGACAACAAAGCCAATCTCGTTCTATTCTCTTCTTACTGGCAAATGAACAAAGTTGCCGAAGCTTTGGCAACAGATTTCGTTAAAAAGTCATGGGCTTTACAGGTTCAAGGTGATACTTCACGTACTGAAATCCTAAAAAAACATAAAAAGCTAATAGATCAAGGTAAAACAAGCGTTCTATTTGGAACTGGCAGCTTTTCTGAGGGTCTTGATTTACCAGGTGAGCTACTTGAAAATCTGGTCATCACAAAAATTCCATTTGGGGTACCAACCTCACCGGTTGAACAAGCGCACTCTGAATATATCGAATCAAGAGGCGGTAATCCATTCATGCAGATTACCGTTCCAGAAGCGAGTAAAAAGCTTATTCAATCTGTCGGACGGTTACTGCGAAAAGAAAGAGATTCTGGTAAAGTCACGATCCTTGATCGGCGCATAGTGACGAAGCGATACGGAAAATCCTTACTCGACTCGTTACCGCCTTTTAAAAGAACAATAAAATACTAATTTAGCCATCGTATCGGTGGCTCTGGGTCTACCATCGCTTGACCTTTGCATTCACAACTGTGCATGGCTAACCCAAAGGTTACTCATGCTGCTGCCCTACCAGCATATAACGAGAACAATAGCTATTTATGGAAATGATTGAACCAACCATGTTGGTTGTACTTGCTTTGGTTGCATTTGCAGCCGGCTTTATTGATGCGGTGGCTGGCGGGGGCGGAATGCTTACTGTCCCTGCTTTGTTATCACTAGGTCTGCCGCCACACATTGCGCTTGGCACGAATAAACTTGCTGCGACCTTTGCTTCATCAACGGCCGCTGTCACTTACTATCGTAAAAAATTATTTAAACCTGAATGTTGGATAAACGCATTCATCGCGACATTAATTGGCGCAACCATAGGAACCCTAGCAGTTGATGCTATTAGCACTGAATGGCTAGAGAAAGTACTGCCACTAGTCATCCTTGCTGCTGCGGTCTATACCATTTTCCACAAGACTCCGGATGTCAGCCATAATGTGTCTCCAAAACCCTGTCCTTTGCTCAAGAAAAAGCAGAAGTACCAGGGATTCATACTGGGTTTTTATGATGGTGTTGCAGGCCCAGGTACTGGCGCTTTTTGGACAGTTAGCTCTATGGCTCTCTATCGTCTAAATATCTTGCTTGCTTCTGGCCTATCAAAAGCAATGAACTTCACCAGTAACTTCACCTCTCTAGTTACTTTTGCAATTCTAGGGCATATCGATTGGGTACTTGGTTTAACCATGGGTGTATGCTTAATGGCAGGTGCATTCGTAGGGGCACACTCAGCCATTCGTTTTGGCGCTACTTTTATAAGGCCTGTGTTTGTAACCGTTGTTAGCGTTCTTGCGATTAAACTGGCTTACGAAGCGTGGTTTGTAAACTTATAGCCACCAGCATTCGGGAAGAGACATGAATCATTTTTCAAAGCTTAAAAGTGCCCTTGATACCTTGATTGGTCATTGCTCTCAAGTAGATAAATCGAGGGGCGCTTACCATCAAGCGTTATTCGACAGAACTTTATTTAAATGTAGCGCGTCTATTTTACTTCCCTACGCAATGGAAGCTCAGACAACCTATCGCACCATATTGCGAGAGCAGGCCAATAATCAGCTCAATGCATCTCGCGCGACTTACCTGACTGAAAAGTTAACCAATCAGATAGCAGCTGTCCAAAGAGAGTTAGCCAATCACGATTTAAGATTAGATCGAAAAAGTAAGTCAGGAAAAAATCTTAACGACCTATATAACGAACTCGCTCAGCATCAAGATTGGCAAAAGCGGTTAGTTGATTTGGTTCGAGTACGAAAGTTAGCGTTTGACTCTGCGCCTCGCCACAGTAAGAAAAAAGCGGACGAGGCTTGGCAATTAGCAAAAGAACGATTAGAACGCTGCCAAGACTCCATGAAAAATATTGAAAGATTGATCAACTTAGAGAACCCTAAGCGAAATGAGCACTGATAACTCACCATCCCCACTGGACAACGCCCCAGAAGAAGTTAAGTTAGCTGTCGACCTGATCTACCTACTCGAAAGCAACGAAATCGACCCAAAAGTAGCGTTAGAGGCAATTAAAATTGTCCAACAAGATTTACAAGCCAAACTAGCATCTAGCATCTAGCATCTAGCATAAATATAGACAGGATTCACATGTACCAACTTAGCTTTTCTATGCCCGAGTTTCTTGAAAATTACTGGCATAAAAAACCAACCATCTTAAAAGGTGGATTCCAAAACTTCGTCGACCCTATTTCGCCAGAAGAACTTGCAGGTTTATCGATGGAAGAAGAAGTGGATTCTCGCTTTATATCTAACCTTGATAATAAATGGGAAGCAGAACACGGCCCTTTCTCTGAAGATAAGTTCGGTGAACTCACTGAAACTCATTGGCAACTAGTCGTGCAAGCAGCAAACCATTGGCACCAAGGCGCTAGCCAGCTGACTGAAGCTTTTCAACAATTGCCAAACTGGTTATTCGACGATCTGATGATCTGCTACTCAGCACCTCAAGGTGGCGTAGGCCCACATATCGATCAATACGATGTATTCATCATCCAAGGTCAAGGTAAGAGACAATGGAAGGTTGGAGCAAAAGACGTAGGTCAGTACCAAGAAACGATTCAAGCTTCTGCTCTTCGTCAAATTGAAGGCTTTGATCCAATCATTGATGAAACTTTAGAGCCGGGTGATATTCTTTACATCCCGCCAGGTTTTCCTCATGAAGGCACAACCTTAGAACCTTCAATGAGCTACTCTATTGGTTACCGTTCACCAAAAGAACAAGAGCTAATCAGCAACTTTGCGGATTTTGTACTGGCGCATGATATGGGTGACGTTCACCTGCATGATCCAGAATTCAAATCTCAAGATAACTACGGCAAGATTCGCGCGTCTGATTTGAATAACCTAACGGAGATGTTGATGTCAGCTCTTGAAGAGCCTGAAACCATCAAAGACTTCATGGGCAGCCTGCTAAGCCAATCACGCCACCAGCTTGATATCGTTGCGCCCGAGCCTCTATGGACAGCAGAAGAGATCGCTCAACACCTAGAGTCAGAAGGTGAGATCCACCGTGTGTCTGGCTTAAAAGCGCTCTACCACGAGAATGAAAGCAACACGGCTTACATCAATGGTGAAGTGGTCAAGGTTGAAGAAGCAGATACATCACTACTAAACGTACTTTGTGACGACGAGGTGATTAATTCAGCAACCAATCTTTCTCCTTCAGGTGTAACAGTCGTGACGGAATTGGTGAATAAAGGTTACTGGTTTATCGAAGACTAACTTCGTTAATCGGTTTCGATGGATATCATCGAGATCTAAAACCTTAGAACCTAAGAAAAACAAAAGGGACAAATGAAATCTTCATTTGTCCCTTTTTCTATTCAACAGCCAACTAAGCTTAAAAGCGATACCGTGAACAACTAAACCTTAAACTGATTCACCAGCTTTTTCTGCTGCTGAGACAATTGGTCAATTTCACTTCCCACTTGCTCAGACGCCGCGGCTTGCTCCAGAATCTTCGCGCTTAAATCACGTATGTTAACCACACTTTGATTCACTTCACCGGAAACGGATTGCTGCTCTTCAGCGGCTCGAACGATCTGACTGTTCATATCACTGATCGCCTCAATAGAAGTAAAGATCGAACCTAGATCTTCAACCGCTTTCTGAACGTGAAGTGCTGTATCATTCGCCAGTATGTTGCCTTCTTGTATCGCTTCAACAACATCTTGCGTTCCTGCATGAACCTTATCGATCACAGCTCTAATCTCACCAACTGAGGACTGTGTACGACTTGCTAGGTTTCGAACTTCATCAGCAACCACAGCAAAACCTCGACCTTGTTCCCCTGCCCTCGCCGCTTCAATAGCAGCATTCAAAGCTAGCAAGTTGGTTTGTTCAGAGATCCCCTCAATAACACTTAAGATCTCAGTAATATTGCCGTTATTCTTCGCCAGCTCTTCAACAATAGGAACAGCGCTCGACATACGATCCACCAACTTTCTCATTTCACCCGCTGAAAGTTCGATAACCTCTTGTCCTTGCTGAGCAGAACGGTTCGCTTCACAAGCAGCATCCACCGCAATTTCTGCATTTTGTACCACTAAGCCCGAAGTTTGAGTCATCTCTTCGGCAGCGGTAGCCACTAAATCCACTTCTTTGAATTGAGATTCACTGCTTTCACGCGTACTCGACGCAGACGACTTGGCCTGACTGGTTGTATTCGCGACTTGCTCTGTGGTTTGAATGACTTCTTTGATCGTGTGCTGAAGTTTATCTAGGAATTGGTTGAAGCCTTTCGATAATTGACCGATCTCATCTTGCGATTTAACTTCCAATCGCTGAGTAAGATCTCCTTCACCAGAAGCTATGTCATTCAGTCTCTCAACAACTTGTCGAATAGGCCTAACGATAGACAGTGAAGCAAAGGCGATGATTGCCAGTCCGAAAACAATGAAAATGATACCAGCGATCACTTCTGTCTGAATGCCTTCGCTCAACTTAGCGCTAATAATAGAATCGAGTCGACTTGCATCAGCAACCACACTCTCTCTAGGGATCTCAAACAGCACACCCCAAGTTTGGTTAGCAGCGATAACAGGAGCAAATGCGAGTAACCACTCACCATTCTCACTCCATTGAGTCGTCACTTCACCGCCAAAGATAAAGTCGGTCATCAAATCGCTGTTTGTATTATCACTTTGAAAGCTTGAACCAACTGCAATACTAGAGTCATCAGAAGCGATGACCGATCCGTCTAGGCTAACTACATAGACCGCACCTGCGCCATCAAACAAGCTTTGATCAGATTGAGTTACCACATTGGTTAGGCCATCGAGTCTTAAGTCGATGCCTAAGAAACCGATCGCCATATCATCGACTAAAATAGGTACAGAGATTGAAGACGTAAGTAATGCTTTACCACCACTATTTACTACTCGCGGAGTACTGATACAGGTTTGCCCTGAAGACAAAGGACAATAAAAACGTTCACTATTACTATCATCGCTTAAGATCGATTCTGAAAGCACATTCGACAGAACATTCTCGCCGTTATCTGCAACCTTCCAGTAAGGCGCAAAGCGACCTTTTTCGTTAGAGCCAACATAATCAGCATCGACATAGTTCGCATCTTCACCATCGAGTAAATCTGGCTTAAAGACTAAGTACGCCCCTTGGATCGAATCAAAGTTTAAAACTGAGCGACGTACCATTTCATCTAATGCAGTACGAAGTTCTTCACTTGGCGTAAAGTTCTCATCCGCATTGTTTTTTAGAAACTGAGCACTAGAAGCCAGCATTTCTGCGCGGTAGATGGCTTCATCGACATAGCGTTGAGTTTCTTGAGCATTGAGTTGAGAAACAGATGCAAGCAACTGCTGAGTTTTATTGATAACTGATTCTGAACTTTGAGATTTAATGACTTGTTGATTACTCGTCGCGTTGTAGATCGAGAAACCAATAAGAGACAGTGAAGTAATGATTAAGCAACATCCTGCTAAGAGGGTGATTTTCCACTGTACCGATAGAGAGCGCATTTAATATCCTTATTTAAGCCAAAAGACTTCCATGACCGTCACTATCACATTGATGCTCCATTCCAGTGCTCAATGTAAATAAATGAGATGAATAGCTTAGCCGATGATTACATCACAAATTGCACACATATAAAACGAAAGTTTATAGAAATGTTAATAAGTCGTGTCATTTGTCTTTTGTTTCTGTGATTTCAAGAGCTTTCGCCTTGTCACTCTAAGCTAAATTATTGAAGCTAGAACGCCCTACTTGCGATGTTCACTACTTAGATAAACGTTTTAAACTATCACCATTAAAAGGAATGTTGTTTTCTCCAGGCAACCTTTACTTGCGACATTTTAAGGGAACCTAATCACCCTTTACTTCTTTAAAACCCCAACCTTTTTGGATTAGTTTTTATAATCCAAACTATAGATTTTTATCTTGATCAACTTCACACTTTTTGATTGCTAAGTCGACATTCAAGCTCTAATATCTCGCGCCTAGATTCCCTGAATACTTTATTCATTTAGCTCTCCTCAATGGAGCGCTAAGGCTTTTTACGTCTTTAATTTTTGGAGAGATACGCAAATGTCTGCCTCGTTTCCATTAGCGAAACTTACCTTTTTAATCGCGCTCCTGACTGCCGTAGGTCAAATGACTCAAACGATGTACGTGCCTTCTATCGGTCATATGTCGGGTGAGTTCTTGGTTTCTGCGTCTTCACTTCAAGCGGTGATGGCGTGTTACCTGATCCCTTACGGTCTGTCACAATTTGTGTACGGCCCGCTTTCTGATCGCTTAGGCCGTAAACCTATCATCGTTGCTGGTTTGATCATCTATATCATCGGTACGTTGGTTGCATTATTCGCTCATGAATATGAATGGTTCTTAGCAGGTAGCTTTATCCAAGGTTTGGGGATCGGTTGTGGTGGTGCGATGTCTCGTACATTGACTCGCGACTGCTTTGAAGGCGCAGAGCTGCACCGTGCAAACAGCTTAATCAGCATGTGTGTGATTTTCTCACCATTGATGGCTCCTGTATTGGGTGGTTACCTAACAGAAGCTTTCGGCTGGCGTTCTGGCTACTTGTTCCTTGCGCTGTTTGGTATCGCAGTGGTGATCACCATGATGACGAGCATGATGGAGACTCTGCCAAAAGAACGACGTAAACATGAATCGGTTGTAAACAGCTACAAGTTCGTTCTGTCTGACAAACGTTTCCAAGGTTTCTTACTAATATTGGTCGCAACCTTTGCTGGCGTAGCCGTATTTGAAGCAGCGGCAGGCGTACTGCTTGGCGGCGTGCTTGGCTTACCTGCAACTACAGTAAGCTTGTTATTTGTTTTACCCATTCCGGGCTACTTAGTCGGTGCTGGCTTATCTAGCTACATCGCACAACGCCGTTCTGAGCGCCGCGCACTGAATGTCGGCCTAGTATCGATCTTAGTCGGCTCAGCCGTGGTGCTGATACCGGGTCTGTTTGGTCAAACAACAGCACTAACTTTGATTGGCGGTGCAACCATTTACTTCTTGGGCGCTGGTATCCTATTTCCAGCAGCAACAACCGGAGCGCTTTCGCCATTCCCATACCATGCTGGTACAGGCGGCGCGATCTTAGGTGGCATGCAGAACCTAGGTGCTGGCATCGCAACACTATTGGCATCGTTCTTCCCTGCTCAAGACCAGCTGCCACTTGGTTGTTTGATGATCGTAATGTCATTTATCGTGATGCTTGGTTTACGTTGGGTCAATCGTAAACATGACCACTCAAACGAAATGCCATTGGCTATTTAAAGTAAAACGCAAATCTTGCCTACACGAATAGAGGGACATGCTGAAAAGTGTGTCCCTTTTTTGTTGCACGTTTTCCCCTCACCTCTCACTCGTTAACCATTTCATTTAACATTACTTTGATTTTTTAAACACAATAACAGACACTTACGTTGAAAGTGCATATCCAGAATCCAATTATAAATAACATCACTGGAAGAAGACTAACCACTAAAGGATGCTGGCATTAAAACGAGTAAGGTGCACACTAAGGATATAAAGATGCGTTTCGCTTTAACCACATTAGCCGTATCGGTCGCGCTTATCGCCGGATGCAGCAATCAAGGAATACCGACCATGACCCACTACTCTCAATCGCAACTTATCGCTCAGCAAACCAAAGCCCCCGTTGCTAAGAAAGTCCCTCATACAATGACGATTCATGGTGACACTAGAATCGATGATTATTACTGGATGCGCGATGACGAACGCCAAGACCCAGAGATCTTGCAACACCTTGAGCAAGAGAATCAGTACGCAGAGACCGTGTTGAAACACACTGATGCATTACAAGAACAGTTATTTGATGAGATCAAAGGCCGAATCGCGAAAGACGACAATTCGGTACCAGTTCGTAAAGGCAGCTACTTCTATTCAAATGAAGTCACGGGTGACAACGAATACGAAGTTCACTTGCGTGCAAAAGACTTTGCAGGCACAGACAAGCAAGTCATCTTAGACGTTAACGCACTGGCAAAAGAACACGAATTCTTCAGTATTGGCGGCTTAACGATCAGTCCGAACGAAAACTTGTTGGCCTATGGCGAAGATACGCTGAGCCGTCGTGTTTACACCATTAAGATTAAAGACCTCACGACCGGTGAATATCTAACTGATGAAATTGAAGGTGCCTCGAGTTCAATTGCCTGGCAAAACGACAACCAAGCCTTCTATTACATCAAGAAAGATCCACAAACGCTATTGGGTTACCAAGTTTTCCGCCATGTCTTAGGTACACCTCAGACAAACGATGAGTTGATTTACGAAGAAACCGACACTGCTTACTACACTGGCTTAAGTAAGAGTAAAGATGGTCAACAGGTGTACATTTGGCACTCGAGCACAGAAACCAGCGGGGTTTCAGTCATCGATGCCAGCAACCCAAACGCGAAAGCAGAACTTTTTTACCCAAAGGAAACGGGCATTGAATACAGCATCGCTAAGCTAGGTGATTGGTACTACATCTACACCAACTACCAAGCCGTGAACTTCCGCTTAATGAAAGTCACAGCCAAAGATATGCACGACCGTTCAAAATGGATCGATGTCATCCCAGCCGATGATAATACTCAACTTGTCGATTTCGAGTTGTTTGATGATCATCTTGTTTACGAGCAACGTGCAAATGGCTTATCTACAGTGAAAGTTCGTCAACTCTCCACGAGCAAAGAGTTCCCACTCGAGTTCAATGACGCCGCTTTTGCCGCTTACCTGACTGGTAACTATGAATTAGACAATTCAAAAGTTCGTGTCTACTACAGCAGCTTAACCACGCCAGGCACTTACTATGATTTCGACCTAAATACAGGCGAATCCGAGCTAATGAAGCAAACACCTGTATTGGGTGATTTCGAAGCGGACAACTACCAATCAGAGCGAATCATGGTAACGGCTCGAGATGGTAAGCAAGTACCTGTCTCTTTGGTTTATCGTAAAGACTTATTCAAGAAAAACGGTACTAACCCAATCTACCAATATGGCTATGGATCTTACGGCTCGACGATTGAACCTACCTTCCGCTCAGCTCGCCTAAGCCTACTTGATCGAGGCTTCGTTTATGCAATCGCTCATATTCGCGGTTCAGAAATGCTTGGTCGCCCTTGGTATGAAGACGGCAAGAAACTGACCAAACAAAACACATTTAACGATTTTGTCGATGTAACCAAAGGACTTGTTGACGAAGGTTACGGCGCTCAAGATAAAGTATTTGCGGTGGGCGGCTCTGCTGGCGGTCTATTGATGGGCGCAATCATCAACCAAGCACCAGAACTGTACCGTTGTATTGGTGCACACGTTCCGTTTGTAGACGTGGTAACAACCATGCTTGATGAATCAATTCCTCTAACCACAAACGAATATGACGAATGGGGCAACCCGAACGATAAAACCTACTACGAATACATGCTGAGTTACTCGCCATACGACAACATTAAAGTACAAAGCTATCCGAATATGTTGGTAACAACAGGTCTGCATGACTCACAGGTACAGTACTTTGAGCCGATGAAGTGGGTGGCGAAGCTGCGTGAAATGAAAACAGACAACAATGTGCTGTTGTTCAAAACCGATATGGAAGCCGGTCACGGTGGTGCTTCTGGTCGATTTAAACGATTGAAAGAAGACGCACTTGAATACGCTTTCTTTTTAGACTTGCTAAAGACTCAATAGATTCCGCGTAACTGTAGGTATTCACACAATTTTACGTCGCCATTTAGTCACTACAAAATGGCGACAGAAGTTATTAAGCATGGTTAAATACGATGAACCATGAAATCAACCAAATCAAAAAACCTTTTGAACAAACAGTGACAAAGGTTTCCGAGAGGTATAAAAACAAATGAAAGTAATTAGCTTCAACATCAACGGCCTTAGAGCCCGCCTTCACCAACTGCAAGCGATTATCGACAAACACCAACCTGACGTGATTGGTCTTCAAGAAATTAAAGTGCACGATGAAGCCTTTCCGCTCGCTGATGTTGAAGCGATGGGTTACAAGGTTTACTTCCATGGCCAAAAAGCGCACTACGGTGTGGCTATGCTGTGTAAGCAAGAGCCTATCTCTGTGCAGAAGGGTTTTCCTACAGACAATGAAGACCATCAAAAACGTATGATCATGGCGACTTTTGAAGACGAAAACGGTGAAAAAGTTACCGTGCTTAATGGCTACTTCCCTCAAGGGGATAATATCAAGCACGAGACTAAATACCCATACAAGCGTCAGTTTTACAAAGACTTGATGACGTACCTGAACGATTACCACAACAAAGATGAACAAGTGATCGTAATGGGCGACATTAATATCAGCCCTACCGATATTGATATCGGTATTGGTGAACCTAATGCGAAACGTTGGTTGAAAACAGGTAAGTGTTCTTTCCAACCAGAAGAGCGCGAATGGTTGAAAACACTGATGGATTGGGGTTTTGTGGACAGCTTCCGTTTACTACATCCAGACGTAAACGACCAGTACTCGTGGTTTGATTACCGCTCGAAAGGTTTCGTGGACAACCGCGGCCTACGAATTGATGTAGTACTGGCGACTCAGAAACTTGCTGATAAATGTACTGAAGCGGGCATCGACTACGAGCTACGCGGCATTGAAAAACCGTCAGATCACGCTCCGATTTGGTCGACGTTTAAGTAACGAGTAAATTAGTTATTATCAATTAAAAACGGCGCTATGAAAGCGCCGTTTTTGTATCAAAGAATTAGCTTCTCAGAAAATTAACTAAGTGGTCTTAGGTAAGCTAGGAAACGTTTCTCTGCGAACTTGAAAATCGCGATGATGATGAACGTTAGCGCCATGTAGAACAGTCCTGCCGTTAAGAAAGATTCGAATGGAGCGTAGTAACGTGAGTTAACCAAACGTGCTGCGCCCGTCAAGTCCATAATCGTTACGATACCTGCAACTGCAGAGCCGTGAAGCATGAATATCACTTCATTACTGTAAGCCGGTAACGCTCGACGAAGAGCACTTGGCAGAATGATACGGCGGTATGTCTTCGGTGTACTCATGCCATATGCTTTTGCTGCTTCAACTTCACCTTTCGGCAATCCGTTGATAGCGCCACGGATGATTTCAGCGGTATAAGCCGACGTGTTCAGAATAAACGCAACCAATGCACAGAACCATGCGTTTTCCCATAGGGTATCTTTCACTGGGAAGAATTGATCCATTCCGTAGTAAATCAGGTACAACTGCACCAATAATGGCGTACCACGGAAGAAATAGATGAATGACCAAGCCGGAGCGTTAATCAACATATTCGGGCTGTTGCGAGAGATTGCTAATGGTATGGCAACGAATAAACCAATAACCAAAGCAACACAAACCATCCAAGCCGTTGTCCATAAACCACTAAGGTAAATCGGCAGGCTTTCAATTATCAATGAAAAGTCCATAACTACCTCGCGTGGATACTGAATTTACGTTCAACCAACTTAAGCAAGCCCGTCGAAACACTGGTGAAGAATAGGAAAATAAGTGCCACTGTCATATAAAAGGTAAATGGCATTTTGGTTGAACCTGCAGCTAATGCGCTAACACGTACCATGTCTTCTAAACCGATGATCGAAACCAACGCGGTGGTCTTAAGTAGAACCAACCAGTTGTTGCCAAAACCCGGCAGTGCGTGACGAATCATTTGAGGTAATAGAATACGGCGGAACGCTAATACAGGGCCCATTCCGTAGGCCTTTGCCGCTTCCATTTCGCCGCTATCAACAGCCATGATTGCACCACGGAAGGTTTCAGCCATGTAAGCACCGAAGATAAAGCCAATCGTTAAGACACCGGCAATAAATGGGCTGACATCAATATAATCAGGTAAGTAAGCGGTCCACTCATGGTTAGGGTCACTCGACGTGAACCATTCATTGAGCCACTCATTGATGGAATACAAACTGTTGTTTAAAAGGATTTGTCCACCAAAGAAAATCAACATCATCAATACGAGGTCAGGAATGCCTCGAATAACGGTTGTGTAGAGGGTTGCGATAGCACGAGCCCAGCGATAAGGCGCGAGTTTAGCTAAGGCACCTAGCATACCAAGAACCATAGCTAAAATTAGCGACAGCAAGGCAACTTCGATCGTAAGCACCGCCCCTTTCAGGATCGAAGCTTCATATCCTTGTAAATCAAACATAATGAATTCCAACAGAACTGCGAAAAAGTTGGTAGACAGGGAGAGGATAACCTCTCCCTTAAGAAGTGACGCTAGAGATTACTGGCCGTATACGTCGTAGTTGAAGTATTTAGCCGCGATATCTTGGTAGATGCCTTTTTCACGTAATGAAAGGATTGCAGCATCTAACTGTTTAGTCAGATCTTTGTCTTGCTTACGTAGAGCAATACCAAAACCATCGCCGAACCATTTAGGATCGGTTAGAGATGGACCAACAAACTCGTAATCTTCGCCACCCGCTTTGTTTAGTACGCCTTCTTCTAACGCAGATGCATCACCCAATACAGCAGCAACACGACCGTTAGCTAGGTCAAGGTAAGCTTCATCAAATGAACCGTAACGAACGATTTCTACTGTGTCGCCGTAGTTATCTGTTAGGTATTTATCGTGAGTTGTTGCACGTTGAACTGCAATTTTTTGACCACTTAGATCATCAAAGTTAAGGCCTGCACCTTTTTTAGCGATGAACTTGTTTGGGATAAGTGCGTACTTACCAGTAAAGTCGATTTTTTTCTTACGCTCTTCTGTAATCGACATTGCCGCGATGATCGCATCATATTTACGAGCAAGCAGAGAAGGAATAATGCCATCCCAATCTTGCGCTACGATCTTACACTTCACCTGCATTTCAGTACAAAGTGCGTTCGCCATATCGACATCAAAGCCTTTTAGTGAACCATCAGCTTCAGTCCAGCTAAATGGAGGGTAAGCACCTTCAATACCGAAGCGTACTGTTTTCCATTCTTTTGCTTGAGCTACGCCCGTTGCAGCAGTTGCAGCAAGTGCCGCTACTAATAACCACTTTTTCATATCCCTACTCCTGTGATTTAGGTTTTTATGTTTTGCTAATTTTAATATTGTGTTTGTTGTTACTTATTAAATTACTTGTTGTGTTTTATTGCTTATACCGCTGTCATTGACCTTAACAACAATATTTCAATTTTTATTTACTTCAATCGACTGCGTACATAGCTGCTTATTAGTAGATAGAAGAGATAAACTGTTGTAGACGCTCTGATTCAGGTGCCGTAAACAGTTTAGCTGGATCGCCCTGTTCTTCCACCAGACCTTGATGTAAGAACATCACGTGGTTGGATACATCACGAGCAAAAGCCATTTCATGTGTTACCACAAGCATGGTTCTTCCTTCTTCGGCTAAGTCACGCATTACACCAAGAACTTCCCCTACTAACTCAGGGTCAAGTGCAGATGTCGGTTCATCAAATAGCATTACTTCAGGATCAACCGCTAACGCTCTTGCAATCGCAGCACGCTGTTGTTGACCGCCAGATAAATGACCCGGGTAGTAATCTTTACGTTCATATAGTCCTACTTTCTTCAGTAGCAGCTCAGCATTTTCAATTGCTTGTGCTTTAGGTACGCCTAAGACATGAACGGGTGCTTCGATAACATTTTCGAGAACGGTCAGGTGAGACCAAAGGTTGAAGCCTTGAAAAACCATAGCCAAACGAGAACGGATTCGTTGAACTTGTTTTTCATTTGCAGGAACGGAAACGCCTTGGCGGTTATTTTTCATTTGAATTAATTCGCCATTAACCCAAATCTCGCCAGCAGTAGGTGTTTCTAAGAGGTTGATACATCTAAGGAAAGTACTTTTACCCGATCCTGAAGATCCGATAATCGAGACTACATCGCCTTTATGCGCAGAAAGTGAAATTCCCTTTAAAACTTCATTTTGACCAAACGTTTTGTGTAGATCCTTTATGTCCAGCGCCGGTACATCTTTCATGCGCTTTCTCTCCCAAGTTTGTGAAAATGCAAGGTACTCCGACCTTTTCATGCGATACAAACTAGCACCACACGAAACAACATGCAACAAATTATTAACCTAATAAATTGGAATAAATAGCGATTCACTCTGACTTATTATGCAAAAGGTAGCGTTTTCACCTCAATTTAATGAATGAGTTCTATCAATAAGCTGTAATTACACTCCTTGCATTGTTTAAATAAAGTTAATCAAAATGAGATTCTCGTAGCTTGATGTCTCACAAGAAAAACAAGTTTCGTGAACTTAGATACGTCGAGGTCAACAAAATATAATCTGCGCGTTCAACACAACATACCCACCATAAGTCACAATTATTTTAAGGTTATTGCATTGTAAGCATTTAACCGGGAGCCGTTGGGGAAACAAGTAATAGTGAAATAACTCAGTAAGAATTGGGCATTGAGCTCGAGTCATGGCGACAAATGCTCGAGGAAGATAGGTAAACGTCAGTTTGTGAAAAAAAATTACATGATTCATCAATGAGAAGTTAATGAAACGCTTCGTTTTGTAGCTTTCTTTCACATACACTCATAAAGTGATCAAGATCAATCACCCTAAAGGGTAAGCTTGTTAGACTTCTCAGCACACAATAAGGCATTAAAAATGCCAAATATTTCTTTTAACTTAACTGCATAAAGCACATCAAAAACGTGCAACATAATGTTAATAAGTTATAACTAAGAAATAACGCAATTACGCGAACTTATAGAATTCAATTTTAGAATTACTAACATAAAAATATGAGGAATCTATGTCAGACGTTGTCAATAATGCGAACTCTGAAGTAGAAGAGAAAAGCTATAAAGAGCTTCACCGCCCTGCTTCTGAATTTGAGAGCCGCTCAGATTACTTAGATCACGAACTTCAAATCATGAAGCCTCGTCGTTTTGGCCTAAACCTTCCAGGCCGTGATTTCCGTTTTGAACTTGAAGATCTTGTTCCTGCACTTGCTGGTACCATTGGTATCATCGCGATGTACTCAGCAGTAATGATGTCTTGGGCTGATGGCCTAACTCAAGCTTGGGATCACGTAAACCTGGGTAAAGACTTCGCGATTGAAGTTGCTCGTGTAGAAATGCTTATTCCTGCACTGCTGTTCTGTATTCTTGCTTCTGGTTTCTTTAACCCTAAAGCAAACCTTGCCGGCAACCACGGCCCAATGATCCCTCTTATCGGTACCATCGCTCTTGCTGGTGCTCACCCTCTTGCATTGGCAATCCTTATCGGTGTCTTTGGTCTAATCCTAAGTTTCCTTAAAGGCGGCTCTAAACTTGTTAACCTGACTTCGGAAGGTACGGCAGGTGGCTTGCTTATCTTCTTAGGCCTAACCGGTACCATGAGCCAAATTAATTCGATTCAAGCATGGGCGGTTGGTCTTCAATCTTCTACTGTTGAAGCGGGTAGCATGGGTTACGTTGGTTTAATCGTTCTTGCTATTACTATCGCTATCTACGCTTTCTTAGCAAAAGTGAACAAGCGTTGGTTAGCTATCCCAGTTTGTGCGTTCACAGGTCTTGCTATTGCATTAGCATTGGGCGCTGGTTTCGATATCGTATTCGAAACTGAAATGGGTATTCCAAACCTAAACCCAGTTTACTGGTGGGGTTCTACTTCTGAAGGTTGGATGCTTGGCTTGCCAAACGTTGAACACTTCATCGCTTCTCTACCATTCGCAATTCTTGCCGTAGCAATGTGGTCGCCAGATTTCCTAGGTCACCGTATCTTCCAAGAACTGAACTACCCTAAACGTTCTGAAAAAGTTCTGATGGATGTTGATGACACAATGACTATGTGTTCTGTGCGTCAAATGGTGGGTACTGCAGTGGGTGGTGGTAACATCACTTCTTCTTGGGGTACTTACATGATCCCAGCAGCAATCGCGAAACGTCCAATTCCTGGCGGCGCAATCTTGCTTGGTTCTCTATGTATTATTGTTGCGATTCTTGGTTTCCCAATGGACGTAGCAGTATGGCCACCAGTGATGCGTGTTGCGCTACTTGTAGGTGTATCTCTACCTCTACTTGAAGCAGGTATGCAGATGGTTAAGGATTCAAAAGATTCACAAGCGGCTGGTATCTGTATCTTTGGTTCAGCAGTTGTTAACCCGGTATTGGCTTGGGCTTTAACAATGCTGCTTGATAACAACGGTCTGATTGGTGATAAAGAGCGTGCGAAGCGTCTATCATTTGTAGATAAGATTGTTATCCCAGTTGGCGTTTTAGTTATCTGTCTAGTAGCAATGCTTGCAGTTGGTATGCTAGAAAGTCAATATGGCCTAAAAGCTTGGCTATAATGGTCTGCACTACACAAAAGTAGTATTGAGACTAAAAAAAAGTTTGGGTGGCAACCCCTGCCACTCAAATTTTTTCAACTTTTTTTGGCATTTATTGATTTAGTTTAAGGTTTGCAGGAATTTTTTAGCGTAGTCTTGAATTCATAGAGTAAAGACAACATATAAAAAGTAGTGACAATATATATAACCATATGAAGCTTATATGCTCATATATATTGTTATTAATAAGAGTGTACTACCCTTACGAGGGGCGCTGGCTCAACAGTGTTAAGTACGAATTTTTTCTACTAAAAAGGTAGGTATGTCATGGCAGAGCAATTTGCTAAAGCTTGGGAAGATTTTGCTGCAGGTGAGTGGCAAAGCGAAGTAAACGTTCGTGATTTCATTCAAAAGAACTACACGCCATATGAAGGCGACGAGTCTTTCCTAGTTTCTGAAGGTACTGAGGCGACTAATACGCTTTGGGCTTCGGTAATGGAAGGTATCAAACAGGAAAACGCAACTAAAGCACCTGTAGATTTCGATACTTCTGTTATCTCTACCATCACTTCTCATGATGCGGGCTACATCCAAAAAGACCTTGAAACAATTGTTGGTCTACAAACTGAAAAACCACTAAAACGTGCAATCATCCCTAACGGTGGTGTACGTATGGTTGAAGGTTCTTGTAAAGCATACGGTGAAACTCTTGACCCTATGGTTTCAAAAATCTATTCAGAATACCGTAAAACACACAACGCTGGTGTTTTCGATATCTACACGCCTGATATCCTAAAATGTCGTAAATCTGGTGTTCTGACTGGTCTTCCTGATGCTTACGGCCGTGGTCGTATCATTGGTGATTACCGTCGCGTAGCACTTTACGGTATTGATTTCCTAATGAAAGACAAAGCAGCTCAATTCGCTTCTCTACAAGAGCGTTTCGAGAACGGCGAAGATCTTGCAGCTACAATGCAACTGCGTGAAGAGATCTCTGAGCAACATCGTGCTCTAGGTCAAATCAAGCAAATGGCAGCGACTTACGGCTTCGATATCTCTGAGCCAGCTCAATCTGCTCAAGAAGCTATTCAGTGGACTTACTTCGGCTACCTAGCTGCTGTTAAATCTCAAAATGGCGCTGCAATGTCTCTAGGTCGTACTTCGACTTTCCTAGACATCTACCTAGAGCGTGATATCGCTGCTGGTAAAATCACAGAAGACCAAGCTCAAGAAATGATCGACCACTTCGTAATGAAGCTGCGTATGGTTCGTTTCCTACGTACTCCTGAGTACGATGAGCTATTCTCTGGCGACCCAATCTGGGCAACAGAGTCTATGGGTGGTATGGGCATCGACGGTCGTACGCTAGTAACGCGTTCGAACTTCCGTTTCCTTAACTCTCTATACACTATGGGTCCTTCTCCAGAGCCAAACATCACTGTTCTTTGGTCTGAGCAACTGCCTGACGGCTTCAAGCGTTTCTGTGCGAAGGTATCTATCGATACTTCTTCTATCCAGTACGAAAATGATGACCTAATGCGTCCTGACCTTGATTCTGATGATTACGCTATCGCTTGTTGTGTATCACCAATGATCGTTGGTAAGCAAATGCAGTTCTTCGGCGCTCGTGCTAACCTTGCAAAAACTATGCTTTACGCAATCAACGGCGGCGTTGATGAGAAGCTTAAAATGCAAGTTGGCCCAGTTGGCGACAAGATCACAGACGAAGTACTTAACTACGATGACGTAATGGGTCGCCTAGACACATTCATGGACTGGTTAGCTAAGCAATACGTGACTGCGCTAAACAGCATCCACTACATGCACGACAAGTACAGCTACGAAGCGTCTCTAATGGCTCTTCATGACCGTGACGTTCGTCGTACTATGGCTTGTGGTATTGCTGGTCTGTCTGTTGCAGCTGACTCACTGTCTGCAATTAAGTTTGCTAAAGTGAAGCCAATCCGTGATGAAGACGGTATCGCAACTGACTTCGAAATCGAAGGCGATTACCCTAAATACGGTAACAACGACTCTCGTGTAGATGATATTGCTTGTGAACTAGTTTCTACGTTCATGAACAAGATCCGTAAGCTTAAGACTTACCGTAACTCTATCCCTACACAGTCAGTTCTTACTATCACGTCTAACGTGGTTTACGGTAAGAAAACAGGTAACACTCCAGACGGTCGTCGTGCTGGCGCTCCTTTCGCTCCTGGTGCAAACCCAATGCACGGTCGTGATGAGAAAGGCGCTGTAGCTTCACTAACGTCTGTAGGTAAACTACCGTTTGCTGACGCACAAGATGGTATCTCTTACACGTTCTCTATCGTGCCAAACGCACTAGGTAAAGAACAAGACAGCCAACGTGCTAACCTTGCAGGCCTAATGGATGGTTACTTCCACCACGAAGCTGGCATTGAAGGTGGTCAACACCTTAACGTTAACGTTCTTAACCGCGAAACTCTTGAAGACGCAGTTAAGCACCCAGAGAAATACCCTCAGCTAACAATCCGTGTTTCTGGTTACGCTGTACGCTTCAACTCTCTGACTACAGAGCAGCAAGCTGACGTAATCGCACGTACATTTACTGAGTCTCTATAAGCTCACGCTAAATAGATAAGTAAAATGATATTAGCCCCGCCAATGTGCGGGGCTTTTTTATATCACCCAGAAATTTATTATTTCGTCTTCACTATACGAAACGTCAGATTGAGCAAAAAACCCATCATCTATTCACTTTTTTTTCACACCTAAACTCTAATTACGGTACTATCTTGGTTCATAATTTAAGAGTAACTGCTCCATGAAATACCTGCGTTGTTTACCCCTGATCCTTCTCTCTTTTTCATCTTTAGCATCTGAGCGTTCTACGCTAACTTTCGCTTTAGATAATGATGGTATTTTTGGTGTCGACCAAGACTATACCAATGGCTTATTTCTGGGTTACACATCGTCAAGTATTACGCCATATAATTGGGTGAAACCATTGAGTCTTTCCTACTGGGGCGCAAGCTCCCTAGATAAATGGGAAATCACCATTGGCCACAAGATGTATACGCCTTCTGATATTGAGTTAGAAACGCCATCGGCTAATGACCGCCCATACGCAGGTTACCTACATACAGAGTTTAACTACATCAGTTTGAACCCACAACAAGCCCAACGTTTTAACATTACCTTCGGTACAACAGGCGAACGTGCGCTGTCTGAAGATGCTCAAAAGTTGGTTCACTCAATCACAAAATCAGATGAGCCTATGGGTTGGGAATATCAGGTTGACGATGAGTGGGCGGGGAGCGTTGGTTACTTAAGCCATTTCAACCTAATGCGTAATCAAGCATTGGCGAATACTGACTACGAGATCTCTAACGTTTCAGAGATCAATGTGGGTAACTTTAGAAGTGATATCTCGACTGGCTTTATGTTCCGTTGGGGCACTGACTTAGGCGGCAACTTTGGTGCAGCTAACATCAGCACTGAAAACCCATTTAAAGCTGGCATGATTGGCGCATCTAATACGGGTTGGTTTACCTATGCTGGCCTTGAAGGACGTTACCGATTTAACGACCTAACAATCGAAGGTGATCGTTCAGGTGTCGACGAATACGCCAATAAAAATAGCCAAGATCCAGCTATCTACGACGTAACGTTAGAGAACATCCAAGCGACAGCCGTACTGGGTTTTGCTTGGTATAACCAATATGTTGGTGCCTCTTTCGCGCTAACGGCCAAAACGCCTGATTACGAAGAAGCGAAAGAATCAATGTACACCACTGGCGGCATCACCATGTTTGCATTCTTCTAGCCACCAGCAAGGGCTTTCGTCCTTAACTTTTCAAGTTTAACAAAGGCAATCATCTTCACAGGTGATTGCCTTTATTTTTAAAGACCTCGTTACCATTTGACCCTATTTTATGTACCGTTTTTGTAATAAAATAAACGGTATAAATTCCTCTACGAGAATAGCTCATGTCTACAACTGGTCGCATTCACTCATTCGAATCTTGTGGTACCGTCGATGGCCCTGGTATCCGCTTCATCGTGTTTCTTCAAGGCTGCTTAATGCGTTGTATGTACTGCCATAATCGCGATACATGGGATCTTCATGACGGAAAGGAAGTAACGGTCGAAGAGATCATCAACGAAGCAAAATCATACCGTCATTTCATGAAAGCCTCTGGTGGTGGTATCACCTGTTCTGGTGGCGAAGCGATGTTACAACCTGAGTTTGTTCGTGACTTTTTCCGCGCAGCTCAAGCCGAAGGCATTCACACTTGTCTTGATACTAATGGCTACATTCGTAAGCACACAGAAGTGATTGATGAAGTACTCGAAGCTTCTGATCTAGTGATGCTTGATCTTAAGCACATGCGAGATGAGATTCACCACGATTTCATTGGTGTATCGAATAGACGTACTTTGGATTTTGCACGCTACCTACACAAAATCGGTAAGAAGACTTGGATTCGTTATGTGATTGTTCCTGGCTACACGGATACGCCTGAAGATGCTCATCTTCTTGGTGAGTTCATCAAAGACATGGATAACATCGAGAAAGTAGAACTGCTTCCATACCATAAGCTTGGTGCTCATAAATGGGAAGCGCTGGGTTACGACTACCCGCTTGAAGGTACAAACCCGCCAAGCAAAGAGAAAATGGACGAGATTGTTGCTGTCCTTAGTCAGTACCATTCAAACGTAAAATACTAATACTGCTAAAGTTCGAATAAAGACGCTGCTCAACCTCTATTTTAAACGCCTCAATTTCGATTGGGGCGTTTTGTTTTATGGTAATACCAATCGTAGTAAATAACTGGTCATACTAACTGGTTAAAACGCTCAATAACTGCGTTAGAAATTTTGATTGTAGAATAACTACTTATCGAAAATTTCTGCCTTGTTCTCAAGCCTTTTTCCTGCGCTATTTATGATCACTTACTTACTGTGATTGGTATTAAAACAACCCTTTCACTTTTCTTTACAACTTTTGTTTATCAATTCAAAAAATCATATTAAATCCGTGTTGAGATCATGTTTCCACTCGTAGGAATGCTGTTACTCTTACTGCAACAAAAGAATACAACATCTAGTTTTTTAGTGAGGCTCCTCCCATGGAAATGACCAATGCTCAGCGTCTAATTCTATCAAATCAATACTACCTAATGTCTCAAATGGATCCTGAGAACTCAGCTAAATACCAACGTCTACAAACAGTTGTAGAACGTGGTTACGAACTTCAAATGCGTGAACTGAACAAAGAATTTGGTTGTTTGACTGAAGCAGAATGTCGCGAAGTTATCGACATCATGGAGATGTACCATGCCATGCAAGAGTCGAACAAAATGCTAGCAGAACAAGAGCGCGCTGAAGTTGATCAACGCCGCCTGCAGTTCCTAGGTTTTGATATCGCTTCTGAAGCGCAAATCGTACATTACGTACGCTTCCTTGTTGATTCTGAAGGTCTTTACCCTCAATTCGACAAAGCAGATCACCACTTCAATAGCCAAATGCCAATGTTAGAGAAATACCGTCGCATGCTAACAACATGGCGCAATTGCCCTCGTCAGTACCACCTATGTGCGACAGAGCTATCTCAAATCTTTAGCGCTTAATACGTTAAGGCATAAGCTTTAAGTTGGCTTATAACAGTTTCAAAAAAAGGGTTACTCATCATGAGTAACCCTTTTTTAATGTTCGTTTATAACAGACAAACCAAAGTAATTAGAAAACGTAAGCAACACCTACGTTTGCAGCCATATTAATGCCACTTTCAAGTATTGGGCTGTTCTCAATATCACCTTCAAGGTTGGTATAACGAACACCGCCAGTTACTCGGATATTTGGCGTCACGTGCAAATAACCACCTAAACCAATAAAGTACTGGCCATCCCAATCTGCATCGAATTCATTTAAATTGGTTCTCGCCGCTTCTGCTGAGCTCACCCCATATAGGTGATTATTCAAACGTTCACTGTTATAGGCATAACCAATAGAGGGTGTAATCGCCCACCCATTACGACGAATCGGCAAACGCCATGCCGCTTCCGCGTAGATACCATTGTGTCTAAACCCTAAGTCAGAGCCAGCTGTCGCTTCAAACATCCCCACCAAGGTGATCACTTGGTAGCTGATACCACCTAACACTGATGCTTTACGTTCATCTAATTTTTGAATATCAACGTTATCAGAATCACCCGGCTTTAATGTTCTCGAATCATAAACCGCTCGAAACACAATATTCTGTGGAGAACCTGCAGGAAGTAAGCGATAACCTGCACTGAATCCACGCATGAAAAAGTGCTCACCTTCATAACCAATCATAGGGATCACAGCACGGTTTGACGGTGTATCTTTATAGACAGCAGGAGAATAAGAAGCGGCGACGCCCAGTGACCACTGTGAGATTTTTGCATGTGTTGCTGTCGAAGCCAGTAACGCAGCACTGATAGCCACTATTTTAAACCCATTATTCTTCACTACATCTACCTATTTATTGAGCAATTTTTGATAACGCCGCGCATTATATGGTACTTCATTCCAGAAAATCAATAGAGCTCAGTTATACATCTAATACACATAAATCCAGTGTGAGTATTATTAAGCGACCTAAAATCACAAAACAAACGGCTAGATCCTCTCGAATGTAAAATAATTGGATTCTACACGCCTCAAGTTGCCTATTGCTCTCACTACGTTTTTCACACGCAAAATTATAAATAAATACATAATTGTTAAGCAAAATTGTGGAAGCGGGTCTAATCTTAAAATGTAGGGAGAGCCTATTTTTCAATCGCTCATCAGTTTTGACTGGTTAACAAGGGGAATGTGACTATGAGTATTTTTGACCACTATCAATCACGTTATGAAGCAGCCAAGGAAGAAGAGCTCACATTGCAAGAGTTCTTAGGGCTGTGTAAAGACGATAAAAGTGCTTACGCTAACGCTGCTGAGCGCTTACTACTGGCCATCGGCGAACCGGAGGTTATAGACACCGCTCAAGACCCCCATCTAAGTCGTATTTTCTCGAACCGTGTCATATCGCGCTACAGCGAGTTTAAAGATTTCTATGGCATGGAAGATGCGATTGAACAGATTGTTTCTTACCTAAAACACGCTGCACAAGGTTTAGAAGAACGTAAACAGATCCTTTATCTACTCGGCCCTGTGGGCGGTGGTAAATCTTCTCTTGCTGAAAAGCTAAAAGCACTGATGCAAAAACTGCCAATCTATGTGCTGTCTGCTGATGGTGAGCGAAGCCCAGTAAATGATCACCCCTTCTGTCTGTTCGACGTAAACGAAGATGGCGATCTTTTGAAACAAGAGTACGGAATAGAGAAACGCTACATCCGCTCTATCATGTCACCTTGGGCGGCAAAACGCCTCCATGATTTCGGTGGTGATATTTCTAAATTCAAAGTCATCAAACTACGCCCTTCGATTCTCGACCAAGTTGCGATCGCGAAGACAGAACCGGGTGATGAAAACAACCAAGATATCTCTTCACTTGTAGGTAAAGTCGATATTCGTAAACTTGAGCACTTCTCTCAAGATGATCCGGATGCCTACAGCTACTCTGGTGCGCTATGTAAAGCCAACCAAGGTGTGATGGAATTTGTGGAGATGTTCAAGGCGCCAATCAAAGTCTTGCACCCACTACTCACCGCCACGCAAGAAGGTAACTTCAATGGTACCGAAGGGCTTTCCGCGCTGCCGTTTGATGGTATGATTTTGGCTCACTCGAATGAGTCAGAATGGCAAACCTTCCGTAACAACAAAAACAACGAAGCCTTCCTCGACCGTGTGTACATTGTAAAAGTCCCTTACTGTCTACGCGTCTCCGAAGAAGTGAAGATCTACCAGAAATTGCTTGAGCACAGTGAACTCTCCAACGCACCATGTTCACCAAGTACACTCGCTCTGCTATCGCAATTCAGCATCCTTTCGAGACTGAAAGAGCCTGAAAACTCTTCTCTGTTCTCAAAAATGCGTGTTTACGATGGTGAAACTCTCAAAGACACCGATCCAAAAGCGAAGAGCTACCAAGAATACCGAGATTATGCTGGTGTTGACGAAGGCATGTCTGGGCTATCAACGCGTTTCGCCTTTAAGATTCTGTCTCGTGTGTTCAACTTCGACCAAGCCGAAGTGGCGGCAAACCCGGTTCACTTGTTCTACGTTATTGAACAACAGATCGAACGTGAGCAGTTCCCTCAAGAAACCGCTGAGAAGTATCTTGAGTTCTTGAAAGGATACCTAGTACCACGTTACGTAGAATTCATTGGTAAAGAAATTCAGACCGCTTACTTAGAGTCTTACTCTGAGTACGGACAGAATATCTTCGACCGTTACGTCACCTACGCTGACTTCTGGATTCAAGACCAAGAGTACCGTGATCCAGAAACCGGACAGCTATTTGACCGTGCTTCTCTGAATGGTGAACTTGAGAAAATCGAGAAAACAGCCGGTATCAGTAACCCTAAAGACTTCCGAAATGAGATTGTGAACTTTGTGCTTCGTGCCAAAGCCAACAATAACGGTCAAAACCCAGTTTGGACGAGCTACGAGAAACTGCGCACTGTGATTGAGAAGAAAATGTTCTCCAACACAGAAGAGCTACTTCCTGTTATTTCGTTCAATGCTAAGACCTCAACGGATGATCAGAAAAAACACGACGACTTCGTTGCTCGTATGATGGAAAAAGGCTACACCGAGAAACAAGTGAGACTGCTATCTGAGTGGTACCTAAGAGTTCGTAAATCCTCATAACCAAACTGTACTGAGCTGTTCAAGTGAGCAGCTCGTACAAACCAATAACTCTTACAACCTATAAAAAGTAGGATCGCGACATCAGCTGAGAGGGAGTTCTTATGGCACAATTTATCGATCGGAGGCTCAATGGCAAAAATAAGAGTGCTGTAAATAGACAGCGCTTCTTAAGACGCCATAAAGAGCAAATCAAAGAATCTGTGGCCGATGCAGTTAACCGACGCTCAATCACCAATACTGAAACGGGTGAAGACGTTACTATTCCTCATAAAGACATCAAAGAGCCTAGCTTTCATCAAGGCCAAGGCGGCGTAAGAGAACGTGTTCATCCAGGTAATGACCAGTTCATCACGGGTGACAAGATCGAACGCCCTAAAGGTGGTGGTCAAGGCGGCGGTTCAGGTCAAGGTGATGCAAGCCCTGATGGCGAAGGCCAAGACGAATTTACTTTCCAAATATCAAAGGATGAATACCTAGACATTCTCTTTGAGGATTTGGCACTCCCTAATCTTGAAAAAAATCAGGTCAACAAAATCACTGAGTGGAAGATACACCGCTCTGGTTACCAAAGTGCTGGGATTCCATCCAACATCGCCATTGTCCGCTCTCTACAACAATCTCTCGCTCGAAGAACGGCTATGACGGCGGGTAGAAAGCGGGAATTAAATACTCTAATGGAGCAGCTCGACCAAGTTAAAATGACTGAGCCTGCACAACCCTTTGAAGAAACACGTCTCAAGGAAGAAATCGCTGAACTGCGTAAACGCATTGAGAGCGTGCCATTCATTGATACCTTCGATTTACGCTACAAAAACTACGAGAAGCGCCCTATTCCATCTAGCCAAGCGGTCATGTTCTGCTTAATGGATGTGTCGGGTTCAATGGACCAAGCAACCAAAGACATCGCTAAGCGCTTTTATGTGCTGCTCTACCTGTTCTTGAATCGCACTTATGAAAACGTCGATGTAGTGTTTATTCGTCACCATACTCAGGCTAAAGAAGTCGACGAACATGAGTTCTTCTACTCGCAAGAGACGGGCGGCACCATTGTTTCTAGTGCACTGAAACTAATGAAAGAAATTGTCGCAGATCGTTACCCTGCTAATGAGTGGAATATCTACGCAGCACAAGCTTCTGATGGAGATAACTGGGCTGATGACTCGCCTCGCTGTAAAGAATTGCTGGTCAATACGCTATTGCCTACCTGCCAATATTACTCTTACATCGAGATTACGCGCCGTTCACACCAAACGCTTTGGCACGAGTACGAGAAGCTAGAAGCTAGCTTCGATAACTTCGCCATGAAGAACATTAAAACGGTGGATGATATTTTTCCTGTGTTTAGAGAACTGTTCCAGAAAGAGACAGCGTAAGGGGGCTTGCCATGACAGCGAAATCAAACGTTGCAGAAAAAGACAAAGCGACACAGAAGAGAAACGACAAGATGCTGCCTGATGGTCCAGATTGGACGTTCAACCTCTTAGAGCAATATCACGTAGAAATTAAGCGTGTGGCGCAGCATTACCGTTTAGACACTTACCCGAACCAGATTGAAGTGATTACCTCTGAGCAGATGATGGATGCTTATTCCAGTATTGGTATGCCCATCAATTACAACCACTGGTCTTTTGGTAAGAAATTCATCCAGACAGAACAAAATTACAAACACGGCCAAATGGGCTTAGCGTACGAAATCGTGATCAACTCAGATCCGTGTATCGCTTACTTAATGGAAGAGAACACGGTCACGATGCAAGCGTTGGTAATGGCGCACGCCTGTTATGGCCATAACTCGTTCTTTAAGGGTAATTACCTGTTCCAAACCTGGACTGATGCAAGCTCGATTATCGACTATCTATTGTTCGCGAAAAAATACATTACTGATTGCGAAGAAAAATACGGTGTGGCTGAAGTCGAGAAACTTCTCGATTCTTGTCATGCTCTCATGAACTACGGTGTAGACAGATACAAACGCCCAGAGAAGATTTCCATTGCAGAGGAAACCGCAAGACAAGAAGAACGTGAAGCGTATCTGCAATCTCAAGTGAACGAACTTTGGAGAACGGTTCCTCAGAACAAAAGTAAGGAAGAAGAAACCAAGATACGTTTCCCTAGTGAGCCTCAAGAAAACATTCTCTACTTTATTGAGAAGAACGCCCCACTGCTTGAACCTTGGCAGCGAGAGTGCGTTCGTATTGTTCGCAAGGTAAGCCAATACTTCTATCCTCAGAAACAAACTCAAGTAATGAATGAGGGTTGGGCAACCTTCTGGCATTACACCATTCTTAACCACCTTTACGACGAAGGCTTGGTGAGTGATAAGTTCATCTTAGAGTTCCTACACAGTCACACCAGTGTGGTTGCTCAACCCGCCTACAACAGCCCTTATTTCAGTGGGATAAATCCTTATGCACTTGGCTTTGCGATGTTTAGAGACATCCGACGCATCTGCGAAGAGCCCACCGATGAAGATAAAGAGTGGTTCCCTGAATTAGCCGGAAGTGATTGGTTAGAAGCGGTGCACTTTGCGATGCACAACTTTAAAGATGAAAGCTTCATCAGCCAATACCTTTCTCCAAAGATCATTCGTGACTTTAAGCTGTTCTCAGTACTCGACGACGACCGTAAAAATACCATTGAAGTCAGTGCGATTCATGATGATCCAGGCTATCGCCTGATTAGAGAAAAGCTCGCGGCGCAGTACAATCTAAGCAACCTTGAGCCGAATATTCAGGTGTTTAATGTCGATGTTCGTGGTGATCGCTCAATGACACTGCAATATGTGCCTCATGACCGTATCCCACTAGATAAAGGCTACGATGAAGTATTAAAACACCTCTATCGCTTATGGGGCTTTGATGTAATTTTGGAAGAGCTCAAAGATACGGGTCATAGAGAGATTCTGACGACTTGTCCAAAACGTAATGACTATGGAGCCAAGATTTAATGCTAATCACAGTAAGTAAGTGATTGGTATAAGACTCCGCTCCCCCTACAACATAGTGGTTAAACCCGCTCGGAAGTGGAGCAATAAAAAAGCGCATAAGTCTGATGACTTATGCGCTTTCTTTTTAAGGCTTAAACGTCTTTAAATGAAAACCTAGAACTCAATAAGCTTAAACAATCGGCTTTTGGCCGCGTTCAATCAGCTTCATCAGTACGTTGTCTGCAGATTTACCTGCAACGCCTGCTAGCTTATCTGATAGTTTTTTCTTTTGTACGTAGTGAATCGCTAGAACCGTCTTGTCCTTACATGCCGCTACGACTAAATCATCAGAAGTGCTAATCTCATCCACCAGCCCAAGTTCATGCGCTTGTGTACCAAACCAGTGCTCACCCGTTGCTACTTTTTCAAGATCGAGTGCAGGTCGATGGTCACGAATGAAATCTTTAAACAAGCCATGAGTTTCCTCTAGCTCTTCTTTAAACTTCTCGCGTGCTTTATCACTGTTCTCACCAAACATAGTAAGCGTGCGTTTGTACTCACCTGCCGTTAGTTGTTCGAATTCAATATCGTGCTTTTTAAGCAGTTTGTTGAAATTTGGTAGTTGAGCGATAACACCAATAGAACCAACAATAGCAAAAGGTGCAGATACGATTTTGTCTGCGATACATGCCATCATATAACCGCCACTTGCAGCTACTTTGTCTACCGAGATAGTCAAAGGCAGACCTGCCGCTTTGATACGGTCAAGTTGAGAAGACGCCAAACCATAGCCGTGAACCATACCACCGCCAGATTCAAGCTTAAGCAACACTTCGTCACCTTCACGAGCCACAGCTAGAACCGCCGTCACCTCTTCACGTAATGAAGCCACTTCTTTAGCATCAATACTGCCATTAAAGTCGAGAACGAATAGGTGTGGTTCACGCTTGCTATCAAGCTCACCCTCTTTCGCAGCTTTCTTCACTTCTTTGCCACGTGATTTTACTTTTTCTTTTTCCGCTTTCTTTTCTGCTTTATCACGTGCTTTGATGAAAGCATCATCATGCAAATGGTGTTCTAGTTGTTCAATCGTTTGTTTGTGGTGCTCAGATAGGTTCGTGATTTCCAGCTCACCTTTAATTGCGCTTGATTTTCCACCCACAGATTTAGCTATCACTAAAATTGCAATGATGGCGATTACAACGGTCGCAATCTTGGCTAAAAACAAGCCGTAGTCCAACAAAAATTCCAATGTCATATCCCCTATTGTATGAATTAGTGTATTGTAACCATCTTGTCACGATTACCAAGAATTTCTCATCATTCCTGCGGTTATCTGTGTGATTAAACATCAATGGAATGACGAACATAATAAAAGAAAGAAGGATAAGCACAGTGGATTACCCAATCTCTACAGATGCCCTCAAAGATAAAGTAATTTTGGTTACAGGTGCCGGTGCTGGCATTGGTCGCCAAGCCGCACTAAGTTTCGCTCAACATGGTGCAACTGTTATTCTGTTAGGCCGCAATGTCAAAAACCTTGAATTAATTTACGACGAAATCGAAAGCGCTGGTTACCCACAGCCTGCGATTATCCCATTGGATTTAAAAGGCGCGACAAAACAGAACTACATCGACATGGCTGAAACCATTGAATCACAGTTTGGTCGTTTAGATGGTCTACTGCATAACGCAGGTGTGCTTGGCACGTTAAGTCCATTCGATCAAATCGATGAAGAAACGTTTGATGGCGTCATGCAAATCAACGTTAAGGCTGAATTTCTAATGACTCAAGCGTTACTGCCAGTCATTAAGAAAGCGGAAGCGGGTCGTATTGTCTTTACCTCTTCAACGGTTGGTCACTCTGGCCGCGCGTTCTGGGGTACTTACGCGATTTCAAAGTTTGCTACAGAAGGCATGATGCAGATCTTAGCCGATGAGCTTGAAGGTACCGATATCCGTGTTAATGCGATTAACCCAGGCGGCACTCAAACACGCATGCGTGCAAAAGCGTACCCAGGTGAAGATGCGAACAAGTTAAAAACGCCACTCGACATCATCCCGCTGTATCTACACTTAATGAACCCAAGTGTGACAGACATTAATGGCCAATGTATCGATGCTCAACCTAAGTAGCTGATATTATGAGCAATAACAAAAAGTCGCTTTAATAGCGGCTTTTTTTGTATCTAAATCAACCATCTAACAGTTAGTTCACCTAATTTTCGTCATTTTGCTTTGCATCTTTTTCATTGTTAAATATACTGTATGAATATACAGGTATTTAATTATGCATGAACTAATAAAAAACTTACAAGACCGCCAGTTAATCTGGAAAGGATTACAATCAACAACGCAAGGAAGTACCACTTCGACAGGCTATCCTCAATTGGATAAACAGCTTGATGGCGGCTTCCCAACGCACGGCGTTATTGAGGTTGAATCACAACAAGGGATCGGCGAACTTCGTCTACTCACTCCTTATTTAGCTCAACAAAAATCGCAGAAGTTGGCCATTTTCATCAACCCTCCAGGGAAGATCTGTGCCGAGTTTTTCAACGGCCAAAACATTCCACTAGAGAACATCCTAGTAATCCAACCTCAGCGTGATCTCGATGCATTGTGGGCCGCAGAGCAGTGCCTCAAAAGTGGTGCCTGTCATTCTGTTTTGCTATGGGGAGCGGATCTAGAAATTCACCAAACCAAGCGCCTGCAAGCAGCAAGCGAAACAGGCAAGTGTCTGCAATTTCATTTTAAAGCCACCAGCCATAATCAGTTATCCCTACCCGTTTCTTTAAGCATGAAGCTGTCTTCTCACGCCCAAGGGTTAAAGGTTGAGGTCACGAAAAGAAAAGGCAGTTGGTCGTATGGCAGCTTTATTCTGGACATGAGCCAGAACTGGCCGCTACTCACAGAAAAAGTCATCGATGAAAACAGCTCAACTCACGCGTTGTCTGGTAACACGGTGCTGGCTTTCCCTATTGCGAAGCAAGGCTAACGTATGCTGTGGCTGTATCTGCATTTCTCATCCCTACAATTGGACACCTTGTTTAACTCTAATGAATTGGGTTCGAACGAAGAATCACACAATCAGCCTCTTATCATCGTCGATGAGAAAGATCATCGTGTGCTGCAAGCTAACCAATCCGCGTTGCAATCGGGTATCACTCTCGGCATGGGGCTAGGGTCTGCGGCCGCACTTTGCCATAACTTACACGTCCACCCTTACAGCATTGAGCTAGAAAAAAGTAAGCTGAAAGAGATTGCTCAATGGGCTTATTTGGTCACTTCCGACATGGCGTTACTGCCGCCCAATGGATTATTGATTAAAGCCTCTAACATGTTGTCGCTTTACGATGGGTTAGATAACTACTGGCATGAACTCAAAAACCATTTAGAAACACTCAATATCCAGTTCAGCTTTGCCACAGGTTATTCGCCGCTTTCTGCAATCCTTTTAGGCAAACAATCCATCAACCAAGCGACGAACAATGTTGAACAAATGAAAGCTTGGGTTAATCAACAAGCACTGAGTTCAAGTGAACTGCCTGCTAAACAAGTTGAACGCCTGAATCGTGTTGGTATCAATGTCGTTGAAGACTTATTAAAACTGCCTTTGCAAGATGTCGCGCGCCGCTTTGATATCGACTTGGTGAACTATGTTGGTCGTCTTAATGGGCAGTTCAAGCACCCGATTGATTTCTATCACCCACCAGAGAGTTTCCAACAATATTTGGAGCTGCTGTTTGATATTGAAAACATCCTGTTCATCGAAAAGCCTTTGCTGAAATTGTTGAATCAGCTCGAGTGTTTTTTGAGGTTACGTGACCGAGTGGCTTTCGAGTTAACGCTGACTTTGCACCTAAGGGATAAAGACAACCATCATGTCTCTTTTTATTCAGCACAGGGCGATTACCTTGCAGTCAAATGGGCGAACCTAACGCATCTAACCTTAGAGTCACTGAAGATAACGGCACCCGTACAGGGGCTGACTCTCTCTTTGATTCGTCATGGAGAACCGCAAGTCGCCTACCATGATCTTTTCGATGGCAATACCGGAACGCTTGCTGCGCTAGATCTGCTCTCGCTGCTTCAAGCAAAGCTTGGGCACGCTTGTATTCAGACTCCCAAAATACTGCACGATCCTAGGCCAGAAAAAGCTAACCAATATTCACTGCCGACACTGGGAAATACGGTAAAAAAGGGACAAATTTCCCAAGAGGTCACACAACAAACTGCGACAACTCCCAACATCAGCCAACAACGACTCAGACCGAGTATTCTACTGCCCGAGCCCGAAGCCTTAACCGAGAGCATCACTTTATCTCAAGGTCCTGAGCGCATTGTTTCTGGATGGTGGGATGGCGAGAAAATCATTCGTGACTATTTTATTGCTCACAGTGAAAACGGTCGATGGCTATGGGTATTCAGAACACCCGATAAACAGTGGTTCTTGCACGGTTTGTTCAGCTAGTCAGTTTAGTAAGTCGTTCTTGCCACTTGCTTCATTTAAACGCCCCTTTTCAATCATGTTCACTCGCAATGGTTAAGTGAGATTACGTTATGTCTCAGCAATACTCAGAGCTCTTCTGCCAAAGTAATTACTCCTTTCTAGAGGGAGCTTCGCACGCAGAAGAGCTTGTTTTACAGGCCGACTTCTTACGCTACAAAGCACTCGCTGTTACCGACGAGTGCTCGGTGGCGGGCATCGTTAAGGTTCACTCTGCGATCAAGCAACATAGGCTGTCGCTCAAGCAAATTGTCGGGAGCATGTTTTGGTTAAATGAAGAGTGCCAAGTTGTCTTGTTATGTCCGAATAGACAAGCCTACGCCGAGCTGTGCCGTATAATTACCAACGCGAGACGTCGTAGTAGCAAGGGACATTATCAGCTCTCTGAGTGGGATATCATGTCGGCTAAACACTGCTTTATTCTTTGGCTTCCTCAACAGAAAAATGAAGACGCGCATTGGGGGCAATGGCTATCCCAGCATCATTCAGGTCGGCTTTGGATCGGCTTACAACGACACCTAAAGCAAACCGACCAGCAGTACACGGATTACTGTGTTGAGCTGTCACAACATCACCATCTTCCTATTACGGCCTGTGGTGGCGTGCTAATGCACAACGCTAATCGCTTACCCTTGCAGCATTCACTCACTGCGATCAAATACCAACGTCCGATTACTGAAGTGGGCAGTCACTTACTCGCCAATGCCGAGCGCTGTTTACGCAGCATCAATAAGATCTCTCATATATTCAAAGCTGAGTGGTTAGAAGAGAGCAACCGAATCTCTGAGGTGTGCGAATTTGATTTAGACAGCTTGCGCTACGAATACCCGAGCGAACTGATTCCTCAAGGTGAGACACCCATGAGTTATCTACGCATGTTAGTCGAGAAAGGAAAACGAGCTCGCTTCCCGCAAGGCGTGCCTAACGACATTCAACAAATCATAGAGAAAGAATTGAGGCTAATTGACGAACTTGACTACCCTTTCTTTTTTCTCACGATCCACGACATCGTCATGTTTGCCAAAAGCCAAGGGATTCTTTACCAAGGTCGAGGTTCAGCGGCCAATTCCGTGGTCTGTTACTGCCTAGAGATCACCTCTGTCGACCCAAGACAGATCTCAGTGCTATTTGAACGCTTCATCAGTAAAGAGCGCGATGAGCCGCCCGATATTGATGTCGATTTTGAGCATGAGCGCCGTGAAGAAGTCATCCAATACATCTACAAAAAATACGGTAGAGAACGCGCAGCACTTGCCGCCACTGTCATTTCATATCGCTTTAAAAGCGCGGTCAGAGATGTTGGCAAAGCATTAGGGCTACAGGAAACCCAGCTTGATTACTTTATTAAGAACACCAATCGCAGAGACAAAAGCTTAGGTTGGCAAGCACAATTGACTCAATTAGGACTGCAACCTGACTCTTTAAAGGGTCAGCAGTTTATCCATTTGGTTAATGAAATCATTGGCTTTCCACGTCACTTATCTCAACATGTTGGCGGCTTCGTGATCTCTTCTGGCCCTTTGTATGAACTGGTTCCCGTCGAGAATGCGGCTATGCACGACCGAACCATTATTCAATGGGATAAGGATGATCTAGAAACCTTAGGCTTGCTGAAAGTCGATGTGCTCGCGCTTGGTATGCTTTCTGCGATTCGTAAGTGCTTCGATCTGATCAAACGCATTCACGGGCGATCACTCACTATCGCAGAGATCACTCGCCTTAAGGACGATCCTCAGGTTTACGGCATGATTCAGCGAGCAGACACCGTCGGGATATTCCAAATTGAGTCACGCGCGCAAATGAGCATGCTGCCAAGGCTCAAACCAAGGACTTATTACGACTTGGTGATTCAAATCGCTATCGTTCGTCCTGGGCCTATTCAGGGCGATATGGTTCATCCGTTTCTCAAGCGTCGAGATGGCATTGAGCCAATCAGTTATCCATCTAAGGATGTTGAATCGGTACTGTCACGCACCTTGGGTGTACCTATCTTCCAAGAACAAGTGATTAAGCTCGCGATGGTGGCCGCAGCATTCACAGGTGGTGAAGCGGATCAGCTCAGACGCGCAATGGCGGCTTGGAAGAAAAATGGCAACGTCTTTAAGTTTAAAAACAAGCTCATCGAAGGCATGCAAAAACGCGGTTATGAGACAGAGTTTGCCGAACAGATCTTTAAACAGATATGCGGCTTTGGTGAATACGGTTTTCCAGAAAGCCATTCCGCCTCGTTTGCCGTTTTAGCCTATTGCTCAGCTTGGTTGAAATGCTACTACCCAGAATGCTTCTATGCTTCCTTGCTCAATAGCCAACCTATGGGGTTTTATAGCCCATCACAGTTGGTACAAGATGCACAGCGGCACAACGTTATGGTTCTTCCTGTTTGTGTGAATGCCTCACAAGACAACCACACTGTCGTCGCTCATCAAAATGGTTTGGCTATTCGCTTAGGGTTACGACAAATCAAAGGCCTAAGCGAGCATGGTATTCAAAGCGTGCTCGCCAATCGCCCGCATTCTGGTTATCGCCACCCTAGCCAAGTAAAACAGCTATCAATGAACAAGAAGGACATTGAATTACTCGCATCAGCCAATGCGCTGCACAATGTTTCAGGTGATCGTTTCCAAACTCGTTGGGCACTCATGGATTCCGCTTCTGACCTACCTCTATTTCGTCAGGCTTATGACAAGGTAGAGCACGCCTTACATAAGCCAAATGAGATGCAGGATCTATTGGAGGATTTCACCAGCGTTGGCGTATCGTTAAACAAGCACCCTATCACCTTGCTAGAAGAAGCGAACCGACTTGGTCGATTCACCCATATGAAAGATTTAATACAGCAAAGACACAAATCTATGGTCACGGTTGTTGGATTGGTCACTGGCAAGCAATCACCCGGTACCGCAGCCGGTGTCACCTTTGTCACATTAGAAGATAACACAGGCAATATTAACGTTGTGGTATGGGGAGCCACTGCACGCGCACAGCAGCAAGCTTATCTGACAGCGAAGGCTTTAAAGGTTCAAGGAGTCTTAGAGAAGGAAGGCGAAGTCGTGCATGTGATTGCGGGGAAACTTATCGATATAACTGATGAAATTGTTGGCTTGAACACCAAATCTCGAGATTTTCATTAGCGATTCAAATACCCCTTTCATAAACGCCAGAAAAGGAAAAGGGAGGCATCAGCCTCCCTTCAATTCAAATCGTTGAGTTATGACTCAACTTCAGCTTCCGTACGTCTTTTCTTAAATTCCCTATATAGTAATAAGCTCAAAGTCATTACGACTTTTGAAGTCAACCATATCATTAAGAGGAACTACCTTAGATTGTGAGTGAAAAGTTACGCTAGTAGTTGAGCATATTTTGTTAAGAAAAATATGCTCCGTCAATATTAGCAAACGTTTTCCATAAGGTCACTCAAAACAAACCGTACAGCTGCATTAATTATAAAATCTGGCGCATTCGCTCTTGAGTCACTTCAACCAAGAGATCCGGTTGGAATTTAGAAATAAAGCGGTTACACCCTACTTTCTCAACCATGGCTTCATTAAAACTTCCACTTAATGAGGTATTTAGCGTGATAAACAAGTCATGCATTCTAGGGTCAGTACGCACTTCATGAGTCAGTTTATAACCGTCCATTTCAGGCATTTCGGCATCGGTGATCATCAGCAGTATTTCTTGATTGATGTCTTTGCCTTCGTCACACCACCCCTTCAGCAGATTAAGTGCTTGTAGGCCATCGCAACATTCAATAATGTTCAAACCCAGTTGCGATAAGGTGCCTTTGATCTGATTGCGCGCGGTTGAAGAGTCATCAACGATAAGCACACTACGCCCAACCATTTCATTGGCAAGCTGCTCATCTAATACACCGTCAGAAATCGAAACATCGTAATCGATGATTTCAGCGAGTACCTTTTCAACATCAATGATCTCAACGATCTTGTGTTGCTCTTCTTCTTGAATGTGCGTGATAGCCGTAAGGTAGTTAGCGCGCCCAGTCGTCTTTGGCGGCGGCTGAATTTCAGTCCACGTCGTATTCACGATATTACGCACTTGTCCAACCAAGAAGCCTTGTACGGTTCGGTTATATTCCGTGATGATTAAGTTATTTTCTTGAGTCTCATCACGAGATGGTGGGAAACCAATCGCGCTACGCAAATCGATAACAGGCACCGATTCGCCACGTAAAGAAGCGACACCCGTAATATGATGGTGAGAACCTGGCAGGCGAGTTAACACTGGCACTTTTAGGACTTCTTTCACTTTAAATACGTTAATCGCAAATAGTTGACGACTATTTAAGCTGAATAACAAGAGTTCCAGACGGTTTTCACCGACTAGTTTGGTTCTCTGATCAACCGAATTTAAAACGCCAGACATACAACACCTTAGTGACAAATAATAACTGAGGCTACAATAGCCTACTTCAATAGGTTAAAGCAAAGCGCCATTGCACAGAATGCTTAAACTAAGTACAACAAATAACGTTATACATAGTTTAAGGAGATGATAAGAGTTAGGTAAGGCTATAGGAAGAGTAAAGAGGGATTAACCTTCAATGACTTTCATCAATAATTGACCATCGTATAAAGCTTGTTTAACAAGCGCAGCACCCGGCATGGTTGCTTGTTTATAGAATCGAGATTCCACCAGCTCTAAATCTTGATGGTAAACCGATAAACTCTGCTCTTCGATACACTTTTGAATCGCAGGATACAACACGCTTTTAGCCTGATTGATAACACCACCCACCAAGATTTTCTCAGGGTTGAATAGGTTAATCACAATCGCAATCGCAGAGCCTAGGTAACGGCCTAATTGTTCAATCACTTCTACCGCTAGTGGATCACCCGCCGCTGCAGCAGCACAGATTTGTTCAATCGTGACATCTTCAAACACAGTAAGTGTGGATTCTTCACCATTGGCTAATCGTTCTTTGACTTGCTCACGGATCGCCTGCGAGCTCGCCACCGTTTCTAAACAGCCTCGGTTACCACAATGACAAAGCTTGCCCTCTTTCTCGATCTGAATATGACCCAATTCACCGATGTTACCGTGACGACCTTGTAGAACTCGGCCATCTAGGATAATCCCAGCACCGACACCATGGTGAATCGAGATAAGAACTGAATTATCGTTATCTTGTGAGTGACCAAACAGCTTCTCAGCTAATGCCCAAGCTCGAGTATCATTGGCAATAAAGACCGGTAGACCTGTTTCTTTGTAGATCTCGGGGCCCAACGCTAAATTTTTAACGTTGTAGTGCGGCATCTGCAGCACAATACCTTGCTCAGAATTCACGAGACCCGGTAGAGTAACGGCAATACTGGTTACCCTATCGAGCTGTTCCGCATAGGTTTGGAAAAACTCATCAATTTCATGAAGAAGACGAGCAAGCACATCCTCTTGGTCACGTTCGTGAATATCAATTTTAGTATCGATAAGTACATCGCCACCCAACTCATGAAGCGCGATCGTGAGATACCCACGACCAAGACGCATCGACAGAAACTGCCAACCTTCATTATTGGTTTGCAAACCCACAGCAGGACGTCCACGAGTCGTGGCTTCTTGAACCGTCGTCTCATGGATAAGGTGGGCTTCAATAAGTTCGCGGGTAATTTTAGTAATACTCGCCGGAGCCAACTCACTTTGCTTGGACAGTTCGATACGAGAAATAGGACCTTTAAGGTCAATTAGTTTATATACACGACCAGCATTGACCTGTTTGATATGATCAATATGGCCCGGTTGAGCCATGTACATTTTACGCTCCAGAAATCATCAACGGGTTAATTTTTTTACTTTGCGAAGTAATTGTGAAGTGACTTGGTATATCGCCGTGACCAGTATCACGTATATACATGAATCTTTGTGTATCTAGTCAAATAGTTTAAGAAAAATTAACACCCACATCGATAATTTGAGACTTAATTTTCATAAAAAAACATCGTATTTGAGTCCTAAATTTAATAAATAACAGCAAATACAGAAATATCTTCCTAGCTCCCAATAAATTATCAATTAATGCATATACTTAATTCTGTCTTGTACAAGATTTTCTAGGTCTCACCTTCGGAGCATTCATGACATCAGAATTAAGAAAAACAAAAATCGTCACCACTTTAGGACCATCAACAGATAAAGGTAACGTCCTTGAAGAGATCATCAAAGCCGGCGCCAATATCGTCCGTATGAACTTCTCTCACGGCAGCAGCGATGACCATATTCACCGCGCTGAAAAAGTCCGAGCAATAGCAAAAAAGTTCGGCACTCAAATCGCAATCCTCGGCGACTTACAAGGTCCCAAGATTCGAGTGTCTACTTTTAAAGACGGTAAAATCCAACTCGCAGTAGGCGACAAATTCACGCTCGACAGTAGCCTAGGTTTAGGTGAAGGCAATCAACAAGCCGTAGGCCTCGATTACAAAGAGTTACCAAACGATGTGTCAGCTGGCGATGTGCTGTTGCTTGATGATGGTCGCGTTCAATTAAAAATCACCGAAGTCGAAGGCTGTCGCGTTCATACTGAAGTCACCATTGGTGGCCCGTTGTCGAATAACAAAGGCATCAACAAGAAAGGCGGCGGACTGTCTGCAGAAGCGCTCACCGACAAAGACAAAAGAGACATCATCACCGCAGCTCAAATCCAAGTCGACTATTTGGCCGTGTCTTTCCCACGCAACGGCGCAGACATGCACTACGCTCGTCAGTTGGCGCGAGAAGCAGGATTAGAAGCTCACCTTGTCGCTAAAGTCGAGCGAGCGGAGACCGTTGCCACTGTGGAGAACATGGATGACATCATAATGGCCTCAGATGTCGTCATGGTGGCTCGTGGTGACCTCGGAGTGGAAATTGGCGACCCAGAGTTGGTTGGAGTGCAAAAACAGCTTATACGCCGTGCTAGAGCGCTTAATCGAACAGTGATCACCGCGACTCAAATGATGGAATCGATGATCTCCGCTCCAATGCCAACTCGTGCAGAAGTCATGGATGTAGCCAACGCCGTACTAGACGGCACCGATGCCGTGATGCTTTCAGGTGAAACCGCTGCGGGTGATTACCCCGTTGAAACCGTGAAATCAATGGCCGAAGTGTGTATCGGCGCTGAAAAGATGGCGGGCATTAACAACCAGTCTAATTACCGTATTGACCGCACCTTTGTCACGGCCGAAGAAACCGTTTCGATGGCGACCATCTACTCTGCAAACCATATGGAAGGTATTAAAGGTGTGGTGACTCTAACCGAATCAGGCCGCACTGCTCTGATGATGTCGCGCCTAAGTGCCGATATGCCGATCTATGCGCTGTCTCGTAACGAAGGGACGCTGAACCGCTGTACTTTGTATCGAGGTGTTACCCCTATCTACTTCGAGACAGAGGCCGAAGACAGCTTTGATATCGCACTGTCTACGCTCACTTGCTTGAAAGAGAAAGGGCACCTTAAATTTGGTGACCTAGTGATCGTCACTCAAGGCGACATTATGGATGTGGCGGGCTCAACCAACTGCATGAGAATCTTGCCTGTCACTTAATCAGTTAGTGTTTGATTAGGTCAGTTCGTTAATGAGCAACCCTGCCAAGATCAAAAAAGGGTTATTGAACTAAGTTCAGTAACCCTTTTTCACTTCAGAACATTGTTAGCTCATTGCGTACTAACTTTCAAATTCGAGTATGACTTATCAATTTCGAATATTACTTATCAGCAGCGCAAGTCACCAACTGTGGCATATGTGAGCTGCGAGCGTTTTCCGTTGAAGTATAGGTTTCTACAAACCGGTAACCCGCCTCTAACCCCAAGTCGTAATCGTACAGCAAATCTTCCTTGTCACTCATCAAAGAGCTCGACTTAAGCGGTTTGCTAGGTGCAATTTGAACAACAAACGCATCGTCCGGTGGGGAATTCAAAAAGTTCTGAGTTAATGAGTAGGTCTGATAATGAACCATCAACATGTCAGCTAAGCCAGAATCAAACTTATCGCCAATCAAATGACTTAAGCGATAAATATCATCAGCACCAAATAGCCATCGCCCACCATTGAGCAGATCAAGGTGCCCTCTATCGCGCTTTTGCTCCTTTGAACGGAGAATTTGCTGCTGAAAGAATGACGTCCAATCGGTTTTCCATTGATCTACTTTTTGTTGCCAATGGTCTTGCACACTATCAAACGACTCACGGAACCACTCCAACTCCTCTGCCGATATTGGCTTAGGTGCTTTTACTAAGGCGTGTTTACGTTGAATCTCATTGGATAGCTCAGCACCCTCTTCCAATACAGGCTCAGTACGTATCACGACGATTGAGCGAGCTTGCCTACGCCATGCTTCTTGCACAGGAATAGACGCAGATACGCCACCGTCAACATAAGCACTGTCACCAATGAAGATTTCATCATTGTACAAACGAGGAATAGCACAGGTCGCAATCATCACCTTGTACCAGTCTTCTCCCATCAACGGAAAATAGTGGTCTCGTAAGTCTTTGGAATCGGTTACTGCTGCAGAGAAATGGCGGTCACCTAAGGTTTGTCGTCCCAAATCAAGATCAAGCTTGTATGGGTAAGCCATGATTTGTTCTAAGGCCCACTCTAAACCTAAGTTCTGGCGCTTTCGTATATAGGAGAAAAGGTTGAAGAATTCTGGAGCCGTCGTTAAATCAAGAACGAAAGAACGACCTAGCCCTTTATCACGGCACAGATAGGCACACAAATTAAGCGCACCCGCTGAGGTGCCAAAGAATTCGTCGAAGGGGTCAAAATTAGAAAGAAGAAAGGCGTCCAGCACACCAGCCGTAAAAATACTTCGCTGTCCGCCACCTTGGGCAACCAGTGCTGTTTTTCCAGCAATAAACTTAGCGTAGTAACCTAAGTCTATTGCCGAATCAATATTGGTTATAATCCCACTATTCATTATTCCCTGAGTATAAAAACTCAGCCTCGCAATAGATGGTATTAGCTACCAATCGCAATAAAGCCAAATGAAAGAATGATGGTGTAGATTACGACTGTTATTTGTAGCGCATTTTTCAGATTATGGTCCATAAACACCTCTGGCTTATTATTAATTTGTCGAGTCTCTATTTAAGTATTATCAGGTGTGTGAAGTATCTTCAAGAATCGTCGAAATTAGTCGCACAATATTGATGTAACCATCACAATTAGTAAGTGTATGGATAAGGATATACTCATGAATAACAAAGCAAATATGATTGCGCTTGTTGCGCTCATTTCCGCTTCAAACTTGTATGCAGCACCGGAAATTATTATCACTCCGATGATTGGTTATACAGGTGGTGGTAGCGTCGAAGACCAGGATGGTAATACTTATGATATGGAAGGTTCAGAAAACTTCACCTTCGCCATTGAAACTCCGCTTGAGAAAGGTCGTATCGGCTTTTTCTATTCTAATCAGAGCTCTGAACTAGAAACACTCAATCTAAGCTCCTCAATTCAATACCTGCACTTTCAAAGCAGTATCTACTACCCTGCTTCCTCTGCGTTGTCAGGATATCTAGGGTTAGGTCTTGGTGCGTCTTACGTTGATGTAGATTGGGCGAAAGATAAATATGGGTTCTCAACCTCCATCTTCGGCGGCTTAGAATACAAATTTAGCGATCGCTTAGCACTGAATACACAAGTGCGTTGGTTAGGCACGGTTGTCGACAACGACACATCCGGTGTTTGTAACGTGCCAAGCAATGGCCAAGACTGCATTATCCGCTTTGATACCGACTGGATGAATCAATTTCAAGCCAATGTTGGATTGAGTTTTACCTTCTAGGTGAGTCCCCATATTGCCTCAATAAGCCTTTAGACTAGAAGTATTCTAACGAAATGAAAAAGCCAGCTGGATGCTGGCTTTTTCATTATAAAAACGGTTTTTAGTTCAAGTTAGAACTTGTAGGTCACACCCAGCGCGCCACCTATTTGTAACTCAACACCTTTATACATATCGAGCTCAGGGTGAACTTGTGCGTAAGCATTCCAACCTTCGTAGAAATTCACTTTCACGCCTAACGGCACACGCAAACCAAAATCATCATTCCATTCAGCCCAAGCACCAGCACCGACATACCAGCTTAAAGGCGCTTCAGTCTCAAACTGACCGCGCTTAAAAATATAATCGAATGCTGCACCATCATTACCGACTGTGGCGCGATACTTCTGATCGAACTCAACAACAACACTTAGATCTTGGTCGACGGCTAAGCCAACTTCTAGGTTTGGAGCTTCAGAAGCATGAGCTAGCGATACTCCGCTGCAACACATAAGGCCAATTAGGTAACGATGTTTCATAATATTCTCAGACTGTGTTCAAAAAAGGTAGATTACTTAAATCAAAACGGATGTTGTCATCATAAAGTTAAAGATAAGAGGTACCCAAAGCGGGCAATTGAGCATTAGCACATCAAGTTATTCGATAACTGATTGAGTTGAAAAGAGTAAGCGTAGAAAGGGATGCCATTGAGCAGAAAACAAAAAAGGAGGCCTTTCGGCCTCCTTTCAGTCTATTGAATCAGTGAATTAACCGTTGTTACGGATCCACTCATCCATGTCTGTCTTAAGGTTGTCAGACTTAGTACCGAAGATAGCTTGTACGCCACCAGCAACTACAACAACACCTGCAGCACCTAGTTTCTTCAGTTTGTCTTGGTCAACAACTGCTGTATCAGCAACGGCTACACGTAGACGAGTAATACAAGCGTCAAGACCAGTGATGTTCGCTTTGCCACCGAATGCAGCAACTAACTCACCAGCAAGCTCTGTACCAGTTGCAACGATTTCGTCTTCTGACTCGTCTTCGCGACCTGGAGTTTTAAGGTCAAGTGCTTTAATCACAGTGCGGAATACGATGTAGTAAATTGCAGCGTAACCAATACCACATACAACCATTAGACCCATCTTAGACGCGTTGCCAGATAGAACTAGGAAGTCGATTAGACCGTGTGAGAAAGATGTACCGTGTACAAAACCTAGAGTGTTCGCAAGAACGTATGCAGAACCAGCTAGTAGAGCGTGGATTGCGTACAGTACAGGAGCAACGAATAGGAATGAGAACTCGATTGGTTCAGTGATACCCGTTAGGAATGAAGTTAACGCAGCAGAAGCCATGATACCCATTACTTTAGCGCGGTTTTCAGGTTTAGCTGAATGTGCAATCGCGATTGCAGCAGCAGGTAGACCGAACATCTTGAACATGTAACCACCAGCTAGCTGACCGAAGCCATTGCCCGCTGCACGAGATGCGTCATCAGCAACTAGGTAACAAGTAAGAACACCGTTTTGAGTTTCGCCAGCAGCGTTTACACAAGTACCAGCTTCGAAGAAGAAAGGTACGTTCCAAACGTGGTGAAGACCAAATGGAATCAGAGAACGTTCAACGATACCGTAGATACCAAACGCCACTTGTGGGTTCTGGTGAGCAGCCCAATCAGAGAACGCAGAGATAGCGCCGCCAACTGGTGGCCATACTACAGATAGTAGGATTGCTAGACCAATCGCAGAGAAACCTGTGATGATTGGCACGGCACGCTTACCAGCGAAGAAGCCTAAGTACTCTGGTAGTTGAATACGGAAGAAACGGTTGAATGCCCAAGCAGCAACACCACCGACTAGGATACCACCTAGTACACCAGTATCGATTTTATCAACGCCCATTACACCAGCCATTACGCCAAGTGTAGCAGTCATGATGCCGTAACCAACGATAGCAGCTAGACCAGCTACACCATCGTTGTTAGTAAAGCCAAGTGCAACACCTACTGCGAACAGTAGTGCCATTTGACCAAATACTGAACCACCCGCTTGTTCCATTAAGTTTGAAACAATTTCTGGAATGAAAGGAAGATCTGCTGCACCGACACCTAGCAAAATACCCGCAACTGGTAAAACTGATACTGGTAGCATCAGAGACTTACCAACTTTCTGCAGGCTAGCAAAAAGGTTCTTAAACATGTTTATGCTCCTGATAAAGATAAAATAATTATATGGGTCCTAACGGCACACCCCCGTAGCCTATATGTTAGCACCCTGCGAAAATGTAACCATGTATTGCATTATATTTTCTGCCGCTAAATATATATTGATGGGGAACTAACTTTCTAGTCACTTACGAAATTTAGTTTCAAAACACGTCTTGGATCACATGTCAAATCAAGAAATGCAATGCTTTACAAGCCAGTAAACCACTGAAAATAAAGATTATTTTTCGAGGTCTCTATTATTTTACTGGGTAAATAAAATAGGAGCTAATGTTATTTTTAGTAACAAAATTACAAATGTTAGAAATAGGGCTCTCAAGTTCAACATAATTAGTAAACATTAAAAAAAAACGCACTTTTGGTGATCAAAAACACAAAAAGGGAGCTTTCGCTCCCTTTTATTTCTTAACTTAGTTTTTTATCGCAAAAAAAGTTTTTGGTAGTTTTTGGTCGTTTGTTCAGCAACCTCTTTCATTGACAGTCCTTTCAACTGAGCAATATAAGCTGCCACTTCGACCACATATGCAGGCTGATTTTGGTTACCACGATATGGAACAGGAGCTAAATATGGAGAATCCGTCTCAATCAACAGTCGATCAAGTGGTAAATTCTTTACGACTTCTTTAAGTTCTGTGGCTTGCCTAAACGTAACGATCCCTGAGATCGAGATATAAAAGCCAAGTTCCATCGCCGCTTCAGCGAACGCTTGATCCTCTGTAAAGCAGTGAATCACACCACCACATTTATCAGCACCGCCATCACGCAAAATCGACAATGTATCTTCACGCGCATTACGAGTATGGATGATCAAAGGCTTATTTAGCTCTACTGCCAACGCGACGTGTTGCTTAAATCGCAGTTGTTGGAGCTCTGCTGTCTCTGGTTGATAGTGATAATCTAAGCCAGTTTCACCAATCGCCACCACTTTGGGATTGCTCGCGTATTCACGCATTCGGTCTAAGCAAAAGTCACTCTCAACATCGAGAGGATGCACGCCACACGAAGCCTTAACGTTATCAAACGGCAAGATCATCCCGAGCATATTTTCAAACGAATCCAGCGTAACGCCAACAGAAAGCAGGTGGTCAACGTTTGCTGCTTTCGCTTTATTAACCACGTCTTCTACGCTTGTGTGTAAATCTTGGTAATCCAGTTTGTCTAAATGACAATGGGAATCTACGAACATGTTTCCTCGCAAGTGGCAATCAGCCAATTCATTATGAGTAGCTCCGTATTGAGCCCAGGGTGTTGCTTTAATTGTTCAATCAATATCAATAGTTTATTCGACGCTGCATAAGCACTTTGGTAAGACATCACTCCCGACAACACACTAGCACTTGGGGTAATCGCTTCACTAACCAAACCGAAATGCAGCTTTTGCACGTCAGACAATAAGTGCCATAACCAACCTAGTTGAACCAGAGGCTCTTTACTCAACTCTGTAGAGAACTTTAACATGTCTGGTTGAACGCCTTTAATAACATCCACAAAGCCATCTAGTGCTTTGGTAGAAGCTTCGACGCCACCTTGATCAAACATTGCTTTAGCTTTCAGAGGTGCGTTGTCGTTCAATGCCAGTATGTACTGAGGAACCGTTTTACCGACTTCTCCATTTAACCATGCCGATCCTTCATCCAACTGTGGGCACACCACATTAAATTGCTGGCAACGGCTAAGGATAGTTGGCATTAAGCGATTGCTGTTGCGCGTCGAAAGAATGAAAATACAGTTACTCGCAGGTTCTTCCAGCGTTTTCAACAGCGCATTAGACGCCGATTCGTTCATCGCTTCAGCCGGATTCAGCAAGATGACACGCAGGCCACCTAACTGGGACGATTGTTGAGCCCAGCGGTTACTCGCACGCACTTGATCAACGGTAATCGATTTACCTTCTTTCTCAGGTTCAATCACATGAAAATCCGGGTGACTCCCCGACTTCATTAATTCACAGCTGTGACAAAAGCCGCACGCTTCACTTTCGTAGTTAACACACATCAGTGCCGACGTGAGCTGACTAACCAGCGCTTCCACGCCAAGCCCTTCAGGCGCATTAACGATCACAGAGTTAGGAAAACGTTCTGCATCGAGACTTTTTTTCCACTCACTCCATACCGGTGTGAGCCAAGAATACACTTCAGCCATGACTACCTACTGTTTATCGAGCCAAGCACCTAGCGCAACTTTGATATCAGCAGCCACTTGCTCAATCTCTTGCTGTGCATTAACCACAAGAACCGTTTCATCTTGTGCTGCAATCTCAAGGTAACGTTCACGCGTACGATCGAAGAACGAGATATCCATCTTTTCGATTCTATCGAGCTCACCACGGCCTCTAGCGCGTTCTAGCCCTACTCTAGGGTCAAGATCCAAGTATAGGGTTAGATCTGGCTTAAAACCGCCTAGCGTGGTTTCTTTCAGTGATTCCATCGTAGTGCGTGCGATCTGACGACCACCACCTTGATAAGCTTGAGATGACATATCATGACGATCACCCAACACCCATTTGCCACTATCTAGTGCAGGCTTGATGACGTTTTCTACTAATTGAACACGCGCTGCGTACATCAGCAGCAATTCGGTCATGTCTTGAAGCTTCTCGCCTTCGTGTTCTTCTTTGACCAATGAGCGCATCTTCTCGGCAAGCACGGTACCACCGGGTTCACGAGTATTAACGATGTCAGCGACACCAGCTGCTTTCAATGTCTCCACGATGGCATTGATTGCTGTACTTTTGCCAGCACCTTCAAGGCCTTCAACCACGATAAATTTCGACTGATTCATAATTCTTTCTTTATTTGTTTTTTCTTAATTGCTTTAAGTAAGCTCGCACTGCACGGTTATGCTCAGTCAAACTCTTTGAAAATACGTGACCGCCCGTTCCACTCGCAACAAAATACAGGTAGTTGCTCTTCTCTGGATTCAGAGCCGCGTTGATAGACGCTTTACCCGCCATCGCGATCGGTGTTGGCGGTAAACCGCTCATTGTATAGGTGTTGTACGGCGTTGGTGTGCGTAGATCTTTCTTACGAATATTGCCCTTGTAGCTATCACCCATGCCGTAGATAACCGTTGGGTCAGTTTGCAGACGCATACGCTTGTTCAAGCGGTTAACGAACACAGAAGACACACGCTCACGTTCAGAAGCGACAGCAGTCTCTTTCTCGATGATAGACGCAAGAATTAACGCTTCATAAGGCGATTTAAGAGGCAGCTTATCCGCTCTGTTTTCCCACTCATCATTCACCACGTTCATTAGATCTCGGTGGGCGCGTTTCAACAGATCTAAATCCGTTGTGCCATAGGTGTAGTGATACGTTTCCGCTAAGAAAAGACCTTCAAGCTTTTCATTTTCAATACCCAACTTTTCAGCGATCTCTGTCTCAGACACACCGTCCAACGTCTGTTGAATGAATTCGTTATCTTTTAGCTGAGCAAGCCACTCATCAAAACGACTGCCTTCGACGAAAGTAATCGTGAATTGGTGCTCTTTCCCTTCGACCAGCACTTGTAGCGCTTGCTCAAGGGTTAAACCTGGCTCAAACAGGAATGTACCCGCTTTTACGTCTACAAGCTCAGGATGTAACTTGCGAATCAGCTTCTCGTACGGAGACGCTTCAAACAGGCCTTCATTAATCAGCTGTGCGAGAACGCGGTTAAAGCTGCTGCCTGAAGCAACGGTAACCACCTGCGGTTTTTCTAATTGAATAACTTGTTTCAGGTTATCTTGCGCTTGGTTGTAAACGTAGAACCCAGCAGCACCGGCTGCAATTAGGCACAAGATAATAAAAATAAATAACTTTTTGATCACGAGTTTAGTTGTCCTTGAAGGCTACGAGTAACGGTTCCAATGTTGAATTGGGTATCACTAATACGGGTAACGGGGGCAACCCCTAAAATGGAGTTGGTCATGAAAATTTCATCAGCTTGCATTAGTTGGGATAGGCTGTAGTCACTAATTGTAACGGAAAGTTCAGCCTGATTCAGCGCGGTTAACACTTGCTTACGCATAACCCCGGCGACACCACTTTGCGTCAGTTGAGGAGTGTGAATCGTCTGCCCTTTTCGCCAAAACAAATTGGCCATGGTGGTTTCAATCACATTACCTGAGATATCAAGAACCACACCATCAACTTTATCGGCCTGATCCATTTCATCTTTCATCAAGATCTGCTCAAGACGATTATTGTGCTTATGGCCTGCGAGCAGTGGGCTCAAACCCAGTGCTTGTTGGCAGATACCGAGTTCTACACCAGAATCTTGCCACGCGGAATAATGACTTGGGTAATCAAATATACTGATGGTTATCGTTGGCTTAGCGATATTCTTGGTACTGTAGCCACGACCGCCAGTCCCACGGCTAACGTGCAGCTTGATCCCAGCTTTTTCATTGTGAGGCTTGTTTTTGTCTTGAAGGTTCGTTGAACCATCAAGGCTCTTTGTCCCATGAAGATCATTATCTTGGATATGTTGAAGCGCATTATCGAGCCAAAGGTTAACCACATCCCAATCAAGTGCGGAAATGCGTAACGCTTTAAGGCAATCATCGACACGACGCTGATGATCGTGAAAATGTTGAATCTGACCATTTCGGACAAGCATTGTCGTGAAACAGCCGTCTCCGTACTGAAACGAGCGATCCAAGATATCGATAGTTTGTTGGCTTTCTCCATCAACCCAGAACATGTTTTTCCCCATAAAAAGAAACGGCTCAATGCTAAAGCATCAAGCCGTTTAAAAACAAGTCTAATTGTGACTATCTACGAGTGTTTATGTCTTTAATAAGATGATTAAATCTTTTTGAAGATCAAACAGCCGTTTGTACCACCAAAACCGAATGAGTTACATGCAGCATATTCCATGCCGCTAACTTTACGTGCGGTGTGAGGTACTAAGTCAATATCTAAGCCTTCTTCAGGATCATCTAGGTTGATTGTCGGTGGGACAATTTGGTCAACCAAAGACATCGCTGTGATGATCGCTTCAGCAGAACCCGCAGCACCTAGAAGGTGGCCAGTCATTGATTTCGTAGAAGAAACCAATACTTGCTTACAGCCTGCTTCGCCAAGAGCACGTTTAATACCCTTAACTTCAGCTACATCACCCGCAGGAGTCGATGTACCGTGTGCGTTAACATAACCGATTTGTTCACCAGTCACGCCAGCATCACGCATAGCCGCTTCCATCGCTAGCGCGCCACCAGAGCCATCTTCACTTGGAGATGTCATATGGTAAGCGTCACCCGACATACCGAAGCCAACTAGCTCACAGTAAATCTTAGCGCCACGAGCTTTCGCATGTTCGTACTCTTCAAGAACCATCATGCCTGCACCGTCACCAAGAACGAAGCCATCACGACCTTTGTCCCATGGACGAGAAGCTTTTTGAGGCTCATCGTTACGAGTAGACAGTGCTTTAGCCGCACCAAAACCGCCCATACCTAGTGGTGTCGATGCTTTTTCAGCACCACCCGCTAGCATTGCGTCAGCATCGCCGTATGCAATCATACGAGCCGCGTGACCAATATTATGTAGGCCAGTCGTACATGCCGTAGAAATAGCGATGTTTGGACCGCGTAGACCACGCATGATAGACATGTGACCCGCAATCATATTCACGATCGTCGACGGAACGAAGAACGGACTGATTTTACGAGGGCCTTTTTCAGTTAGAGCTTGGTGACCTGCTTCGATCAAACCAAGACCACCAATACCAGAACCGATAGCAACGCCAACACGAGGGGCGTTTTCTTCAGTAATAGTTAGGGCTGAATCATCTAAAGCTTGAATACCTGCTGCGACGCCGTACTGGATGAACAAGTCCATCTTACGAGCATCTTTTTTAGTCATATACTCTTCGCAGTTAAAGTCTTTAACTAGACCTGCAAAACGAGTTGAGAAATTGGTTGCATCAAAATGATCGATATTAACGATACCACTTTGACCAGCTAGCAGGGCTTTCCAAGAAGATTCTACAGTGTTGCCTACCGGCGACAACATACCCATGCCAGTGACAACTACACGACGCTTGGACACGATATTACACTCCGGGGATTGAGGTGATTTAAGATGAGGATAGATGAGTTAGATAAAACACAGGCGGTCAAGGTGACCGCCTGGGAGAGATTATTACTGAGCGCTAGTTACGTAATCGATAGCAGCTTGAACAGTAGTAATTTTCTCAGCTTCGTCATCTGGGATTTCAGTGTCGAATTCTTCTTCTAGAGCCATTACTAGCTCAACTGTGTCTAGAGAATCTGCACCTAGGTCATCAACGAAAGAAGCTTCGTTTTTAACTTCAGCTTCGTCTACACCTAGCTGTTCAACAATGATTTTCTTTACGCGTTCTTCGAGGTTGCTCATTTTTTCTTTTCCTTTACAGAGTTCGCTTTATGCGATGTTTTCCGTAGTTTATTCAATCTATTGAAAGTTGCAAGGTCAACTTTTCTGGTCAAACCACAATTTTCACGATTTTAACCGAAATTACGTATGATCTTGACTTAAATCATGCACAAATGTTGCACATAATTTACACCATGTACATACCGCCATTGACGTGAAGTGTTTCACCTGTGATATAAGCTGCCGCAGGTGACGCCAAAAATACCACAGCTTCAGCGATTTCGCGAGGGTCACCTAGTCGACCTGCTGGTACATTCGCCAAAGTTGCTGCACGTTGGTCATCATTTAGCGCTTTAGTCATATCAGTTTCGATGAAACCTGGAGCAACAGTGTTCACTGTAACGCCACGAGATGCAACTTCACGAGCCATTGATTTAGTAAAACCAATCACGCCAGCTTTTGCAGCTGCGTAGTTAGCTTGACCAGCGTTACCCATAGTACCTACTACAGAACCAACGTTTACAATACGACCTTGACGCTTCTTCATCATGCCACGCAATACAGCTTTAGACATGCGGAAGATAGGCGTTAGGTTAGTATCGATGATGTCATTCCATTCGTCGTCTTTCATACGCATAAGTAGGTTATCACGAGTGATACCTGCGTTGTTGACTAGAATGTCGATCGCACCAAATTCATCGTTGATGGTCTTCAGTGTAGCAGTAATTGAGTCAACATCCGTTACATTAAGAGCAAGACCTTTACCGTTCTCGCCAAGGTACTCGCTGATTGCAGCAGCGCCGCCTTCAGACGTAGCAGTACCGATAACTTTAGCACCACGCTCAACTAAAAGTTCAGCGATTGCACGACCGATGCCACGGCTTGCGCCTGTAACTAGTGCAACTTTGCCTTCTAAATTCATCATAACTTCTCTATTAAATGGTTATTTACTTAGCAGCGTCTAGTGATGCAGTATCATTAACTGCAGCAGCTGTCATAGTTTTAACAATACGTTTTGTTAGACCAGTAAGAACCTTACCTGGACCTAATTCTAGTAGCTTTTCAACACCTTGCTCATTCATCGCTTGTACACCTTCAGTCCAACGAACTGGGCTGTATAGCTGACGAACAAGTGCGCTTTTAATTTTTACAGGGTCTGTTTCAGCAATCACATCGACGTTATTGATAACAGGCAGTGCCGGTGCGTTGAACTCTAAAGCTTCTAGAGCAACCGCTAGCTTGTCTGCTGCAGGCTTCATAAGAGCACAGTGAGACGGCACAGATACAGGTAAAGGAAGAGCACGTTTAGCGCCTGCTTCTTTACATAGTGCACCAGCACGCTCTACTGCCGCTTTGTTACCCGCGATAACAACTTGACCAGGTGAATTGAAGTTAACTGGAGACACAACTTCGTCTTGTGCCGCTTCTTCACACGCTTTAGCAATCGCTTCATCATCTAGACCGATGATTGCGTACATTGCACCAACGCCTGCAGGAACTGCTTCTTGCATCAGTTGGCCACGTAGCTCAACTAGCTTGATCGCTTCTTTAAAGTCGATAACACCCGCACACACGAGTGCAGAGTATTCGCCTAGGCTGTGGCCTGCTAGGTTTGCAGGTTGCTCTAGACCAAGCTCTTGCCATACACGCCAGATTGCAACAGACGCTGTTAGTAGAGCCGGTTGAGTACGGAAAGTTTCATTTAGATTTTCTACTGGACCATCTTGAACCAATGCCCATAGATCGTAACCAAGTGCTTCTGAAGCTTCAGCAAATGTCTTTTTAACAACATCATACTGTTCGCCTAGGTCAGCAAGCATACCGATTGCTTGAGAGCCTTGGCCTGGGAATACGATAGCAAATTTGCTCATTGTAATTTTCCTTTAAGCAAAGCAAAAAATTGAATAAGGCACATAAGTTATGTGCCTTGTTTGTTGGTTATCGCTTGGGGTTAGAATTTAACTAACGCAGAACCCCAAGTGAAGCCGCCGCCAAATGCTTCAAGTAGAAGCGTTTGACCACGTTTAATTCGCCCGTCGCGAACAGCCTCATCAAGGGCCGTTGGTACGGTAGCTGCCGACGTATTGCCGTGCTTATCAAGAGTAATCACCACTTGATCAAGCGACATCGTCAGCTTTTTAGCGGTTGCCGAGATAATACGGTAGTTCGCTTGATGTGGAACTAACCAATCAAGCTCTGACTTATCCATATTGTTCGCCGCTAATGTGTCTTTAACCAGCTTAGAAAGCTGAGTTACCGCCACTTTAAATACTTCGTTGCCCGCCATGTGCAGCCATTTGTCTGCATCACCGCCACGCTCTGGAACTTCTAGGCTTAGAAGCTCACCATATTTACCATCAGAGTAAATGTGAGTAGACAAAATACCTGGCTCTTCGCTTGCGCCTACAACCACCGCGCCTGCAGCATCACCAAATAAGATGATAGTAGAGCGGTCAGTCGGATCACAGGTTTTTGACAGTGCATCTGCACCGATTACCAAAACGTTTTTACACATACCAGTCTTGATATGTTGATCAGCAACAGACAATGCATAGACAAAGCCAGAACACGCCGCAGCTAAATCAAACGCAGGACAGCCTTTGATACCAAGCTTACCTTGTACCTGACATGCCGAAGACGGGAATGTATGGCTACTGCTGGTTGTCGCAACGATGATTAAATCAATATCTTCTTTGTCGATACCTGCCATCTCAATGGCATTCTCAGCAGCGTAAAACGCCATATCCGCAACGGTTTCGTTTTCCGCTGAAATACGACGCTCTTTAATACCTGTTCTAGCAACGATCCACTCATCGCTAGTCTCTACCATTTTCTCTAAGTCTGCGTTAGTACGCACCTGAGATGGCAAGTAGCTGCCAGTACCTAAAATTTTGCTATACATGAAGACTAATAATGCCTCTCGAGTAAAACCGCTTCCAAACGATCGCTAATGCGGCTGGGGACTTGTCGTTTGACCTCGTGTACTGCTTCACCAATCGCGTTGACGACTGCAGACACATCAGCACTTCCATGACTTTTAATGACAATGCCGCGCAATCCTAACAAACTTGCGCCGTTATACTGGTCGGGGTTCAAGGTTTTTAATTCAGTAAATAGCTCAGAAAACAACATTCTGGCGATCCAACCCTTTATTGTTGAAGCCATCATGCGCGTTTTTAGCTTATCAATAAAGAGCTGAGCCGTACCTTCGCACGTTTTTAAGCAGACATTGCCCACAAAACCATCACATACGACGACATCAGCAGCATCTTGAAGTAATTGATTACCTTCAATATAGCCTATGAAGTTCACAGACTGAGTATTAGACAACATTTCAGCGCATCGTTTCACAAGGTCATTGCCTTTGATTTCTTCTGCACCGATATTCAAGATAGCGACACGTGGAGCACGACCTAAATGTTGTTCCGCTAATGCACTGCCCATTACAGCAAACTGAAACAGTGAATCTGCATCACTAGAAACGTTCGCTCCTAAATCAAGCATCCATGTACGGTTGCCAGAAGCAGTAGGCAAAGCTGAAACCAATGCAGGCCTATCAATACCGGGAAGGAGTTTGAGTCTGAAACGAGATAACGCCATCAGTGCGCCAGTGTTGCCACCACTCACACAAGCATCAGCCTGTGATTCGGCAACCAGATCGATAGCAGCACGCATAGAACTACCCTGACTATTACGTAAGGCTAGTGAAGGTTTTTCAGAATTGGAAATAACTCGATCACAATGCTGGATACTCAAACGAGAACCAGGCATTCGACCTAATGAAGATAATTGAGATGTGATCGCGTTTCGATCACCTATGAGAATGACTTTTAGCTCTGGGAAATACGACAGTGCCTGCACGGCGGCAGGCACTGTTACACGAGGACCGAAGTCCCCGCCCATTGCATCAAGCGCAACGGTTAGATTTTGCAAAGGTCAACCTTACTTGTTGATAACCTTTTTGCCGCGGTAGAAACCTTCGGCAGTCACGTTGTGACGTAGGTGAGTTTCACCTGAAGTTGCGTCTACAGAAAGTGCAGCTGTAGTTAGCGCATCGTGTGAACGACGCATGCCACGCATTGAACGTGATTTCTTGCTCTTTTGTACGGCCATTGACCCTACTCCTATGTAAATTCTTAAAGATACTTACTAATAAGTTACTTCTTTAAGTTTTTTAAAACATCAAATGGATTCGGCTTTTTATCTTCCTCAATTTCTTCAGGAAGTTCACCAAACACCAAGTTATTTGAGTTAACGCTACATTTCGCATCGTCGTGCATTGCTATTTGTGGCAATCCAAGGATGAACTCGTCTTCAACTAATTGAATCAGGTCTAACTCACCGTACTCGTTCAGATCTACCAAATCGTACTCTTCCGGTGCTTCCTCTTCACTTTTCTCGCTGTAAACAGGAGTATAAGTAAATTGGACATCGCACTCATGTGCGAAAACCTCATTACAACGTTGACACTCTAAATCGACTTCGACGTTAGCTTTACCAGAGATAACGACTAATCGTTGTTCATCAAGCCCAAATGACATTGAGACTTGCGCGTCACGTTTTACGCCTTCAGTTGTTTCAGTTAAACGCTTCAAAAGACTGACTTGAATGATACCATCCATATCGAGTCGTTTTTGAGCCGTTCTTGCCGGATCAACTGTACGCGGTATTTTTTCCTTTTGCATAGGGCGCGAATCTTATCTTCCAAATCGTGTTTAGTCAAAGGAAATGGCAAAAAAAATGTACTTTCCTACCTTTCCTGTTCAGAGCATTATGAATAGCAGGATAAGTTACGTTATCCTGAACTAAATGCTTACACGAATTGTAAATTAAAATGAGAAATTACCAACTAGTTTTAGCTTCTACCTCACCATTTAGGCAAGAGATCCTCAAAAAACTACAGTTAGGCTTTGTCACAGCGAAGCCTGACTGCGATGAAACGCCACTTCCAGAAGAGACACCTCAACAATTGGTAATGCGTCTTGCCGAGACAAAAGCCAAGTCTTGTACTGTCGAACAACCAAGCCTAGTGATCGGTTCCGATCAAGTGTGTGTGATTGATGGAGAGATCATCGGCAAACCGCATACTCGTGAAAAAGCGATTGAGCAGTTGTCTCGTCAAAGCGGCAAAAGCATCACTTTCTATACAGGGATAACCGTATGGAACAGTGAAACCAATCAAGCCGACACTCGCTTAGATACCTTCGTCGTACATTTCCGCGATTTAACTGAGCAACAGATCATTTCTTATGTAGAGAAAGAACAGCCTTATTACTGCGCAGGCAGTTTTATGTGCGAAGGGTTAGGTATTGCATTATTTAAGCAAATGGAAGGTAAAGATCCGAATACCTTGATCGGTTTACCTCTGATCGATCTGGTTGATATGTTAGAAGCGCAAGGAATGAATGTGTTGTAACAGGGGCTTACCACTCTGTTGGAGATTCCCTACTCCTTCCTTCGTAAGTCTAGGGAATGACGGAAGACGCAACTTTATCTAATCAGCCAATGATATAGAACGTGACTTTAAAAAGTCGTCATCCTCAAGAACGAGGAACGAGCGAGTTGGGGATCTTCTGCAACATATAAAAACAAAAAAAGGTTGACGATATTCGTCAACCTTTATCATTTTCAGATTGCTAATACTAAATCCTGAAAGAATTATCTCTTTCGTATCTTGTATCTTCTTAAAGCTTACGTAAGCCAGTCAGTGCTTTTTCCAATCTCGCTTCCATTGGCGCCGAGATGTCCATCTTCTCTTCGCTACCCGGGTGGGTAAACTTGATGTTGGCTGCATGTAAGAACAGACGATTCAGTCCTACTTTACCCGTATAAGCATCGAAACGACGGTCACCGTAACGGTCATCCCAAGCAATTGGGTGGCCAGTGTATTGAGCATGCACACGAATTTGGTGCGTACGCCCCGTAATTGGACTTGCTTGAACCAAAGTTGCGTCTTGGAACTTTTCTAAAACTCTAAAGCGCGTTTCCGAAGCTTTGCCGTTTGGATTAACACGAACAATACTATTCACTTCGTTCTTCAGCAGTGGAGCATTAACAACCTTACAGCTGTTCTTCCACTCCCCCATAACCAAAGCAAAATAGTACTTCTGTACAGTTTTCTCGCGGAACTGTGCTTGAAGGTGTCTTAGCGCAGAACGTTTCTTTGCGATAAGTAGAATACCTGACGTATCTCTATCAATACGATGCACAAGTTCAAGAAAACGCGCGTCGGGACGAAGTGCTCTTAACGCTTCAATTGCGCCGAACTTAAGTCCACTGCCACCGTGAACCGCAGTACCTGATGGCTTATTCAGAATCAGCATGTGGTCATCTTCATAGATGATGCACTGTTCCAATTCCGAAACCTTATTAAGTTTCGTGCTTGGTACACTGTCTTCTGTTTTCTCTTCAATAGTGACTGGCGGGATACGAACTAAATCACCTGCTTTTAGTTTGTATTCAGCCTTGATACGTTTTTTATTAACGCGGACTTCGCCTTTACGCACGATTCGATAAATCATGCTTTTCGGGATGTTTTTTAATTGGTTGCGTAAGAAGTTATCAATACGCTGACCAGCCATATCTTCGTCAATGTCGACGAACTGGACTTGGGTTCTAATTTCGCTCATGCGGCTATTGTATCACTGTCACTTTTGATAATTGAGGTTTTCTTAGCACTATTCCGTACTAATTTATCCTTAATCCTCACGGAATCCTCCCTAAATAGCGACTGAAGTCCTATATTTCTTTGATTCTTCGAACAAAAAAGCATCAAGATTCCTGCAAATTAAAATATCAATTGATAAATTATTTATAGACAGTGAGTTAGAGCTATCAAAACCCAAACAAAAACTGTTTTTTTTACCGCATTCCGACAAAGCAGATTGCTGTGTTTACCGACCGCTGCTATAGTTCACAGCTGCTATCAGTGGTTTGACTATTATTTAAACAGCTAACCATTCATAAGCAAGTAAATGAGTAGATAACTCAGATTAGACAGTGCTGCAATCGGCGTAAGACACGGTCAACTGAGTTCCTTATCGCTCTACTCACGTACGCTCATGTTGAGTATTCACCGCCACATCGCGGATCATAGGCTAACTCCCTATGATGACTGACGTGCCCCAGAGCATCCCTCTCCAGCCGGGAGGCTGCACCGATAAAGCCATGGGATCTGGCACCATGAGAAACGAATAAAGCGATAAGAACAATGATGAAAATAAGAAAAGACAATGAGAATTTCTAAATGAAAAGAATGTTAATTAACGCAACTCAAAAAGAAGAGTTGCGTGTCGCTTTGGTTGATGGCCAGCGACTGTTCGATCTAGATATCGAAAGTCCAGGTCACGAGTCAAAGAAAGCGAATATCTACAAAGGACGTATTACCCGTATTGAACCAAGCCTAGAAGCGGCATTTGTTGATTACGGCGCAGAACGTCACGGTTTCCTCCCTCTTAAAGAAATTGCCCGCGAATACTTCCCTGAAGGTTATACATACCAAGGCCGTCCTAGCATTAAAGAAGTGCTAAGAGAAGGGCAAGAAGTAATCGTACAAGTTGAGAAAGAAGAACGTGGTAGCAAAGGCGCTGCACTGACAACTTTCATCTCTTTGGCGGGTAGTTACTTAGTTCTTATGCCTAATAACCCTCGTGCTGGCGGTATTTCTCGTCGTATCGAAGGTGATGAACGCACTCAACTGAAAGCAGCATTAAGCACTCTTGAGCTACCTCAAGGCATGGGCTTAATCGTGCGTACAGCGGGTGTTGGCAAAAGTGCAGAAGAGCTAGAGTGGGACTTGAACGTTCTATTGAATCACTGGGGCGCTATCAAGCAAGCTTCTGATTCAAATGCAGCTCCTTTCCTTATTCACCAAGAAAGTAACGTTATCGTTCGCGCGATTCGTGACTATCTGCGTCGTGATATTGGCGAGATTCTAATCGACAGCAATACTATTTTTGAACGTGCACAAGCGCACATTCAATTAATACGCCCAGATTTCATGAATCGCGTTAAGAAGTACGATGGTGAAGTGCCACTATTCAGCCATTACCAGATTGAAAGCCAGATCGAATCTGCTTTCCAACGTGAAGTTCGTCTTCCATCTGGTGGTTCTATCGTGATCGACCCAACAGAAGCTCTGACTTCTATCGATATCAACTCTGCTCGTGCAACAAAGGGCGGCGATATCGAAGAAACAGCACTTAACACTAACCTAGAAGCAGCCGATGAAATTGCACGTCAATTACGTCTACGTGACCTAGGTGGTCTTGTTGTTATCGACTTTATCGATATGACTCCGGTTCGCCACCAACGCGAAGTAGAAAGCCGTCTACGTGATGCTGTTCGTTTAGATCGCGCACGTGTTCAGATTGGCCGTATTTCTCGCTTTGGTCTTCTAGAGATGTCTCGTCAACGTTTGAGCCCATCATTAGCAGAAGCAAGCCACCACATTTGTCCTCGTTGTACAGGTACTGGTGTTGTTCGTGATAACGAATCTCTAGCACTATCTGTTCTACGTCTAATCGAAGAAGAAGCTCTAAAAGACAACACTGCGCAAGTTCTTGCTGTAGTCCCTGTTCCTATCGCTTCTTACCTATTGAACGAGAAACGTCGCTCAGTAAACCACATCGAGAAGAACCAAGAAGTTAAGATCACTGTTGTTCCTAACTCTGACATGGAAACGCCACATTTTGAGGTTATCCGTGTACGTGAAGGTGAAGAGTTCGATCTACTGTCTTACCTACTGCCTAACAAGCTAGAAGCTCTAAAAGAAGCAGAAAGCAAAGAACCAGCAGAACAGACTATTCGTCCTAAGAAGATCGAAGAGCCAGCTCTGAAAGGTTTCGCGGCTCCAGCTCAATCAGCACCGACTCCTGCTCCAGCCCCTAAAGCTGTTGAAGAGAAGAAAGTTGAACCAGCTGCTGCAACGCAAGAACCAGGTCTAATTGGTCGTTTCTTCAAAGCTATCGGTAGCTTCTTATTTGGATCTTCAGCTCAAGAAGAGAAGAAAGAAGAAGAGAAGCAAGAAGAAGAGAAGCCTAAGAACAACCGCAACAACGGCAACCGTCAACGCCGTGATCGTAACGACAACCGTCGTCGCAGCCAACGTGGTGAGCGCGGTGAACGTAATGAGCGCAGCGATCGTGGTGACAATCGTAACGAAAACCGTGACAACAAACGCCGTCGTAAGCCTGTACGTGATGAGAAGCCTGAAGAGCAAAAAGAAGCAGCTCCACAGCAAACTCGTCAACCACGTAAGCCTAAGCAAGATCGTCGCAATAAGCCACGTGATGAGCAGAAGCTACGTGAAGAACAAGCTCCATCTAAATTAGCAGAAGAAGGTCTACAGCTAGCAGCAGAAGCGCAAGCTGATAAACCTGAAGCGCCGAAGGCGAAGCCTGAAGCAAAAGCTGTGAAGATTAAAGAGCGTCGCCAGCGTCGTAAACTGAATAAGCAAGTTCGTGTTAAAGACCAACTAGCTCAAGCAGAAGCTGACAACAATGCCGATAACGCTTCAAAAGAGCAAAAGGCACAAGCAGCAAATCACGAACAAGCTGTAGCTCAAGAACAGAAGGTTGCTGAGCAAGTTGAAGCAACTCAAGTAGACGCAGAGCAAACTGAACAGGAAGAGCCGAAGCAACGTCGTAACCGCCGTTCGCCACGTCACCTACGTGCAAGTGGCCAACGTCGTCGTCGCGGTCGTGATCGTCGCCCTAACCCATTCCGCCTACGTAAAGGTGGTGTAGCTTCTCCAGAGATGGCTATGGGTAAAGTGATGCCTCGCTTCATTCCAAAACCTCACCATAATCAGACAAAACCTGAAGTGGCTGAAGTTGAAGTAGCAGTTGAAACTCAAGTTGTTGTACAAGAGCAAAACGTAGCTCAAGAGACGGCACCGCAAAGTAACACTGCTATGGCAGGCGGCTTTGCATGTCCTGAACTTGCGATGGGTAAAGTCATTATCCGCCGTGAAGAAGCTGAAACTGTCGTTGAAGCTCAGGTAACTGAAGCTCCTACGGTAGTTGAAGAAGCTCCGGTAGTTACAGCACCAGTAGTTGAAGCTCCTGTTGAGACAGTTAAGGCTGAAGAGGTTGTAGCAGAAGCAATTGTTGAAACTGAAGCTGTTATTGAACCAGTAAAAGCGGTTGAAGCGCCTAAAGCTGAAAGTGCAAAAGTAGAAGAAGCTCCTGTGGTAAAAGCACAAGCTCCTAAAGCAGCACCGAAGGCAGTAGAAGCGAAGAAACAAGCTGGCTCTCCAATGACTAAAGCTCCTGGTCCTCAAGAGATCAAAGAGATTCAAGTTGTTGCGGCTCCATTCCGTACTGAGCGTTTTGTATCGAAAGGTGCAGGTAGCCAAGCAGCGTCAAATAAAGCTGGCGCTGGCATGACTAAACCTCAATACTAATGAGCTTCGCGGAGTAATCTGCAAAGAACTATCTAAGGGCGACTTATTCATAAGTCGCCCTTTTTTTATATCCACAGTTCCGATTAGTTATAATAGATATATTACTCAAAATGGGGTTCAACCTTGAACTTAATCACATTTTTGGGTAGCATTCGCGCACTTATATTTTCGACACTTAGCTATTGCCGCTCTTTTTCATCACTGTTTGGCTACGCAATACACTCGTGTCGGTAAACCCATTTTAAGCATAGCTGAGCAAACATGTTCGAATTCCCACAATTTTCAAAGCACTCTGTAAAAAATGATGTGCTTTCAGGTCTTACAGTAGCCTTAGCTCTGGTACCTGAAGCCGTAGCATTCGCCTTTGTTGCAGGCGTTGACCCAATGGTTGGTCTTTACGCAGCATTCATCGTAGGTTTAATCACTTCTGTCTTCGGCGGTCGTCCAGGTATGATTTCTGGTGCAACTGGCGCAATGGCTGTAGTAATGGTGAGCCTAGTAGCAACCCACGGCGTTCAATACCTCTTTGCGGCAGTTATGCTGGCTGGCCTTCTGCAAATTGCAGCGGGTGTATTCAAGCTAGGTAAGTTTATCCGTATCGTTCCGCACCCAGTAATGATTGGTTTCGTGAACGGCTTAGCTATTGTTATCTTCTTAGCACAACTTGGACAATTTAAAGCACCAGACGTAACAGGTGCACTAACTTGGCTACCAAGCGGTCAAATGACACTGATGTTAGGCCTAGTTGCACTAACAATGGGTATCATCCACTTCCTGCCTAAACTAACAACAGCAGTACCGTCTTCACTGGTTGCTATTGTTACGGTAACGGCTTTGGTTGTAGGCCTTGATCTTGAAACTCGTACTGTTGTTGATTTTCTACGCACTATGTCTGGTGACGAAGCTGCGACACTTGCAGGCTCTCTACCAACGTTCTCTATTCCAGCTGTTCCAGTTTCTTTCGAAACGCTACAAATCATCCTGCCATACGCAATTATCCTTGCGGCTATCGGCTTGATTGAGTCTCTACTAACACTAACGGTACTAGACGAAATGACAAACACTCGTGGTCAATCTAACCGTGAATGTGTGGGTCAAGGTATGGCTAACGTAACGTGTTCAGTATTTGGCGCGATGGGTGGTTGTGCGATGATCGGTCAATCGATGATCAACGTAAACTCAGGTGGTCGTGGTCGTCTTTCAGGTATCGTAGCTGCAGTTGCACTACTGATGTTCATCCTGTTCGGCTCTGCGCTTATCGAAATGATTCCTCTAGCAGCGCTAGTGGGTGTTATGTTTATGGTTGTTATCGGTACGTTTGAATGGGCAACCTTCAAACTGGCTCGTCGCGTTCCTAAGCAAGACTTCTTCGTTATCGTTCTTGTAACTGTAGTTACAGTACTAACAGACCTTGCGGTAGCAGTTGGTGTGGGTGTTGTAGCTTCTGCACTAATGTTTGCATGGCAACATGCTAAGCACATCTACGCAGACACATCAGTAAACGCTGAAGGCTCAAAAGAGTACAAAGTTAACGGTCCAATCTTCTTTGGTTCAACCGCAAACTTCCTTGAGTTGTTTGACTCATACAACGATCCACAAGATGTTATCGTTGATTTTGCAAACTCACGCGTTACTGACCACTCAGCAATTGAAGCAATCGACACGATTGCCGATCGTTACGCTGCTCTGGGTAAAACACTTCACCTTCGTCACCTAAGCCAAGACTGTGTTGCTATGCTGCACAAAGCGGGTAGCTTAGTTGAAGCGAACGTTGCAGAAGACCCAATCTACAAAGTAATGTCTAAGTAATTTTAGCCATCGCTTACCGTTAGATTTAGAAAGGCCGACATTGAATGTCGGCCTTTTTTATACCTGTCGTTTTATATCTATTGCGGAAACACAGAACATAGCTTCGCCGTTAAATAGATCGCAATATCGCTTCGCTAGACTCTTCAATTAAGTCCAAAACCAACTCAAAACCATTCCCTTCGCCATAATACGGATCGGGTATCTCTTGATATTGGGACTCTCCAAAGCTCAAGAATAACGCAAGCTTGTATTGGAGGTGAGCCGGACACTGGCTCATTAAATCATCCAAATTTGCCTTATCAGCCGCGAGTATTAGGTCAAACTCTTCAAAGTCATTCATCACGACTTTGCGTGACGTAATACCTTTGAAGCTATAACCACGTTTCTCACCTGCTGACTTTGAACGAGAGTCTGGTGGGTTGCCTTGATGAAACCCAATCGTCCCTGCAGAATCTACAATAACATCCACTTCTAGCTGATTAGCCTTCTTCCTTAATACCGCTTCACCTGTTGGCGAGCGACAAATATTACCCATGCAAACAACGAGTATCTTCTTCATTCGTAATCACCTGTTCTTCCGATGGTTTTTGCTATGGTTAAGTTAGGCTATGATAGGTGCAATCACAACTTAAAAGGATTTGTTATGTCGACTGAAGACAACAAAGAGCAACGCCATAAAGCAAGGCAACAGAAAGTAAAAGAACAAGTCGATGCACGTATCGCAGCCGCGCAAGAAGTGAAAGGCCTGTTATTGGTTATCACTGGTAACGGTAAAGGTAAATCAACATCTGGATTTGGCACCATCACTCGTGCCGTCGGTCATGGTAAGAAATGTGCGGTCGCTCAGTTTGTGAAAGGAACTTGGGATAACGGCGAAAAGAACGTTCTCCAAAAGCTGGATGTTGAATTCCAAGTCATGGGAACTGGCTTTACATGGGAAACCCAAGACAAAACAAAAGATATTGAAGCAGCACAACGTATCTGGAAAGAATGTCAGCGTATGCTGGCTGATGAGTCCATTGACGTGATTCTGTTTGATGAGCTGACTTATATGGTGAGTTACGGCTACATCGAGCTAGATGAGGTGGTAGAGGCTCTCAACAACCGTCCGAAAATGCAATCTGTGATCATTACTGGTCGTGGTGCGCATCGCACTCTGACAGAAATGGCGGACACGGTATCTGAAGTTCGTAACGTGAAGCACGCTTTCGAATCCGGTGTTAAAGCACTTCAAGGTGTCGACTGGTAATCACGTTCAACTAGAGATCCCCGACTCGGTCATTCTTCCCTTTCGAGGATGACGACTTTTCAGTGTTACTCCCTTAAATAAAGGACGAGCACCAATCGTCATTCCCTAGAACGAGGAACGAGTGTCATAGGGCATCTCCCGAAAGTATCATAAGCATCCAAACAAAAGCGCCATTCCTACAGTAGGAATGGCGCTTCTTTTATAAGCGTAGTCAGGTAAAGATTAGTTAAAGAAACCTTTCAATAAACCATCAACCGCTTCTTTAGTCTTCTCGTCTTTGATCTTATCCGTTAGCTTATTCACGCCACGGTCGATCTCTTTCTGTGCTTTTTGTTTCAGCACATCATCAAAAACAAGCGCAAATTTCGGTTCAGCCCACTGGCCTGTCACCTTAATAGGAATCGTAACATCTTTCAGATCATCGATGTTCTTACCACCCTGACCTTCTAATGAACCAACAATTGACGTTCTTACTAAGAAGTCGACGGTTTCATTAATGAAGTTTGCTTTGCCTTGGCCAGTAACACGTAGCAGTGGCGACTGTGCCGATAAGTCGTTCGTTGAAACCCAACCCTTATCAACCTTCAGTGTCGCTTTCATTGCGCTGAAGTCAGTCTTTTGAGCCTCATCTTTGCTTTCGACTTTTTCGCCTTTGATCTTAGCGTAGTTTTCTCGAATCAATTGAGCAACGTTGATACCATTCACCGCGCCATCTTCAAAGTTAATCGCGATGGTTCCAACTAGGTTCTTCTTGATTCCAGTTGGCGTCAGGCTCTTACCTTTGACGTTAACATCGATATTACCGGTACCTTCAAGCATGTCGTTGTTTGCAACATCAACCAGTAACGGTTGAACCTTCACGCCTTTGATTTTCTTCTTAGCCGTGTAAGTCGCCGGAGTTTTACGAGCGTCTAACTTGGCGGTAGCAGAAATAGAACCTTGGTAAAGATTCGATGTGAATGAGGATAGCTCTGCGATACCACGGTTTACCGAGAATGCTGCTTTAACGTTCTGCATCTTCGCATTGCTCGCCTTGAACTTATCAATCGTGATGTCACCTTTCACGTCGAGCGTTTTCAGTGCCGAAAGATCCGGTTCTACTTCTTTCGCTGGAGCCGAGCTGCCAGCACTTGAAGTTGAGCCACCAGCTGAACCAGAAGGAGCCGAGCTTGCAGTTTCTGTTGCGTTACCTAAACCTAAGAACTCATCTAAATCGATGTTCGGGCTATGAAGAGAAAAACGAACCTTTGGTATTTCAGATAACGTTACGTCGGCTTTACCATCTAACGCGATAGAGTTAGCTTGCAGCTTCTCTAACACAAAGCTCAAGTGGCTCTTAGTTAGATCAAAGCTTAGGTCAGACAACATATCCACTTTCATTGGTGACTGAGGAAGCGTGTCACCTTTGAATGTTGAGTCTAACGTTAGCTTGTTCAATGTTACTTTTGAAATCGCGCTATCGACTGTTAGCTCACCACCACCTTTAAGATCAAGGTCAAGACCAGCAGCTTTACCAATGACGGCGTAAGTCAGTTGGTTAACCTTATCGAACTCAAACGTATTCAAGCCAATCTTCGCTGACTCGATCGACGTTGCCGGATCATTGAACTTCGCATTAAGGTCAATATTTCGTAATGCGTAGCTTGCGAAGCCTTCCGCTAATTTGAATTCAGCACTGCCGTTTGCAGAGAACTTCTGTTGGTTGTTTTCACCAGAAGCGGCAAACGTCGCAGTTGTCCATGTATCAACAGCAAACTCAGAAAGATTCAAAGACACATCGTATAGCTTAGTGAATGAACCCGCTTGCTTGTCGTCCATCTCAAACAATGCATTTGAAACAGTTACGCCTGCAAGGTTGATCGTCCAACCAGATGCTTCAGTTGCGCTTTGTTCTTGAGATGCAGGTGCTGATTCAGCATTTGCATCTGCAGCAGGTTCAGACTCTTGAGGTGCTGACGCTTGCGTTAGTGCATCAATGTTCTTGCGACCATCTTTAAGCGTTTCTAAATAGAATTCTGCCCCGTCTAGAGTGATGTTACCTATCTCTAGTTGGTTGCTAAATAGCGGAGTAACCGAAACATCAACACCAACGGTATCAACCTTAAACAGGTTTGGTTGGGTGAATCCTTCAGGGTTACGTAATTCAGTTTGACCAAGTTCGAAGCCAATAGATGGGAAAAATTGCCAGCTGATATCGCCCTCTATCACGAGCTCTAGGCCTGTGTGTTTTTGGGCTTGTTCGACAATTAATGGCTTAAATTGGTTAGGGTTCACTAACAGCACTAGTGCCAGAATTGCTGCAACGACAACAAACACTGGTACAGCTATGAAAATGAGTAGTTTCTTCATCCGCATATTCCTTGCTTAGATTCCAAAAGAAAGTGGCACTATAAAAGTGCCACTGATTCGGTAAAAAATAAAGCTAAGTGAGTCACTTAGACAAAAATTTTACTTAATTAAGACTTCAACAACTTCGCAATGTGCGCTTTTAGCACATCAATCGCGATGCGATTTTTACCACCACGAGGAACGATGATGTCTGCATGTTGTTTTGAAGGCTCGATAAACTGCATGAACATTGGACGTACTGTTTCTTGATATTGCTTAAGTACCGTGTCCATTGTACGACCACGCTCTTCTACATCACGCTTAACACGGCGTAGTAGACAGATGTCTAACGGTGTATCCATAAACACGCTTGCGTGCATTAGTTTACGAAGACGCGGGTCTGTCAGAAGCAGAATACCTTCTAAAATGATCACTTTCTTAGGTGTAAGTGTAGTCGTTTCAGAAGTACGTGTGTGCTCTGTATAGCTGTATTCAGGAACTTCTACCGCATTGCCACTCATTAGCTGCTGTAGGTGTTCACATAATAGATCATGATCCAGTGCATTTGGGTGATCGTAGTTAGTTTTAACACGCTCTTCCATACTCAAGTGGCTTTGGTCGCTGTAGTAGCAATCTTCCGTGATAACACCAATTTGATGGTCGCCTACTTTCTCGCGCAACTCATTATAAATTGTACTAGCAATCAGACTTTTTCCTGATGCTGAAGCGCCAGCGATACCTACGATGACACATTGATTATTATCAGACATTAATTTTGCACCCGATATGGTTTGGTGGTGGGAAGAGATAAACCGCCTGATTATAGGGGCTAAACAATATAGATTCTAGTCGCCATTCTTGCTAATTACAGTCAAATTGATGTTATCTATACATTAAATGAATATAATCGTTTGCTTTCGAATCACTAGCGTACAACTATTTGCACAAACCCAATGACTATCTAGCCAAATCCAAAAGCTATTTATCTCACCCAAATATAATTTATACGGCTTTAAGGCTGATCTACTCTAATCAACCATAGAAAAGTTAATCGCTTCCGGTCTTGCTTTTCCCGTCCAGAACATTTTCGCAGCCACATTTTCAGCCAATTCAAGGTAGTGACGAGTGTGTTCGCTGTCCGGACGACGTATAACGGTTGGGCAGCCCGCATCGATGTCTTCTCGCACATCAATATGCAGTGGAATCTGCGCTAAAATATCAAGGAAGAACTCTTCCGACATAGCTTCCGCGCCACCAGCACCGAAGATATGTTCTTTCTCACCACAGTGACTACAAATATGGTAACTCATGTTTTCCACTAAGCCTGCAACTGGCACGCTCACTTTATCGAACATCGCCACGCCTTTACGAGCATCGGCTAAAGCCAAATCTTGAGGTGTTGTCACGACTACCGCGCCCGTTACTGGGATCTGCTGCGAAAGCGTTAGCTGAATATCACCTGTGCCCGGTGGCATGTCGATAACAAGGTAATCCAGTTCTGGCCAGACGGTTTCATTCACAAGCTGACCTAATGCTTTCGCTGCCATTGGACCACGCCAGATAGCTGCATCATCTTTTGATACAAGGTAACCGATAGAATGAGTAAAAATGCCATGAGCTTCGATTGGCATCATCCATTTGTTATTCTGTACTTCTGGTTTTGCGTCTAGTTGACCAAGCATCATCGGCACAGACGGACCATAGATATCCGCATCCAACAAGCCCACTTTTGAACCTGACTTAGATAACGCAAGCGCAAGGTTTACTGAAGTTGTGGATTTACCCACCCCACCCTTTGCCGACGTCACGGCGATAATGTTCTTAACGCCCTTCAAAGGTGTCGCGACTGTTGTTTCTAACGCAGATGGCTTCACCTTCACTTCAAATTGGAAAGCACTCACTAGTTGCTGTTCAATTTGAGAGTGGATCCACTGTTCCAGTTCAACCGCGAGCTGATTGGCAGCAAAAGGCAAGGTAATAACAAATGATCCACGCGGATCAACCGATACAATATTTTGGTGTAGCGCCCACTCTGGTATGAGGATTGGTGACTCGAACTCATTCAACCATGAACAGAAATCTTGCTTAGAAGTAAAGTTACGCATTGGGGCTCCTTTTTTTATTTATGCTATCACCCACGAGATGAAGACTGAACCCCTAAAAAACTAGGGGAATCCTTTGTCTGATACCTTGGCGTATCACACGTTATAAAGTAGTATTACCTCTCAAAATTTATACCTATCAAAAAAGCGAATTATTAAGTATGGCAACTGATCCAAGACAACTTTTGGTAACTTGTGCGCTTCCGTACGCTAACGGCTCTATTCACCTTGGCCATATGCTTGAGCATATCCAAGCTGATATCTGGGTTCGATACCAGCGTCTACGTGGCAACACTGTAAACTTCATCTGTGCTGACGATGCTCACGGCACGCCAATTATGCTTAAAGCTCAACAGATGGGTATCACACCAGAAGAGATGATCGCTGCTGTTAGTGAAGAGCATCAAAAAGACTTCGCTGGCTTTGATATCAGCTTTGATAACTACCACAGCACACATAGTGAAGAGAACCGTGAACTGGCTTCTCATATCTACCTTGAGCTTAAAAAGAACGGTTTCATCTCTAGCCGTACTATTTCTCAGCTTTTCGATCCTGAGAAAGAGATGTTTCTTCCAGACCGTTTTGTAAAAGGTACTTGCCCTAAGTGTAAGTCAGAAGAGCAATACGGTGATAACTGTGATAACTGTGGTGAGACATACAGCCCAACTGAACTGATTAATCCAAAATCAGCAGTTTCTGGCGCAACTCCAGTAATGAAAGACTCTGAGCACTTCTTCTTCGACCTACCTCAGTTCGAAAGCATGCTAAAAGAGTGGACTCGTTCTGGCTCTCTACAGAATGAAACTGCAAACAAAATGCAGGAATGGTTTGAGTCTGGCCTGCAACAGTGGGATATCTCACGTGATGCGCCTTACTTCGGCTTCGAAATCCCAGGCGAAAAAGACAAGTTCTTCTACGTATGGCTAGATGCGCCAGTTGGCTACATGGCTTCTTTCAAGAACCTATGTGACAAGCGTGACGATCTAAACTTCGACGAGTACTGGAAGAAAGATAGCACAACTGAGCTTTACCACTTCATCGGTAAAGACATTGTGTACTTCCACTCTCTATTCTGGCCTGCAATGCTAGAAGGTTCTGGTTTCCGTAAGCCAAACAACGTATTCGTACACGGCTACGTAACCGTAAACGGCGCTAAGATGTCTAAGTCGAAAGGCACATTCATCAAAGCAAGCACGTACCTAAACCACCTAGATCCTGAGTGTCTACGTTACTACTACGCTGCTAAGCTAAACAGCCGTATCGATGATTTAGACCTTAACCTTGAAGACTTCACTCAACGTGTAAACGCTGACGTAGTAAACAAGATTGTTAACTTGGCTTCTCGTAACGCAGGCTTCATCACTAAGCGTTTCGAAGGCAAGCTTTCTGCTGAATTTGCAGAGCCAGAGCTTTATAACGAATTCGTAGCAGCAGCTGAGCGTATCGGTCAACTGTACGAAACTCGTGAGTTTAGCCGCGCTATTCGTGAAGTAACGGCACTAGCAGACAAAGCTAACCAATACATCGACGAAAAAGCACCTTGGGTTCTTGCAAAAGAAGAAGGTAAAGAGAAAGAGCTTCAAGAAGTCTCTTCTGTAGGTATTAACCTATTCCGCGTACTGATGGCTTACCTGAAACCCGTAATGCCAGAGCTAGCCGCTCGCACTGAAGCTTTCCTAAACGAAGAGCTAACGTGGGAAGCGATTGCTACTCCGCTAACTGATCACGAAATCACTAAGTTCAAGGCGTTGTTTAGCCGTATTGATCCGAAGAAAGTAGAAGCAATGATCGAGTCTTCTAAAGAAGATGCAGCCGCTGAAGCAGCAGCAAAAGAAAAAGCAGAAGCGGAAAAAGAACAAGCAAGCCAAACTGAACTAGACAAAGAGCCAATCGCAGATGAGATTGAGTTCGATGCCTTTGCAGCAGTCGATATGCGTATTGCTCGTATCATCTCTTGTGAAGAAGTACCAAAAGCGAACAAACTACTGAAATTCCAATTGGACATCGGTGGTGAGACTCGCCAAGTATTCTCTGGTATCAAGTCAGCGTACAAACCTGAAGAGCTAGAAGGTAAGTTAACGGTAATGGTAGCAAACCTTAAACCTCGTAAGATGAAGTTTGGTATGTCTGAAGGCATGATCCTAGCTGCTGGCCCTGGTGGCAGTGACTTATGGATCCTTGAACCACACGAAGGTGCTCAACCAGGTATGCGCGTAATGTAATGCCGGTTTAGCCACTTAAAAATCCCCATAACAGCCATGTTATGGGGATTTTTTATATCTATGGAAAACAAGCGTTCTCTGTTAGAGTCGCCCTCAACTATGCTATGTAGAGTAAAATGTGCTTTATCAAATCCAATATATTTGATTGGAGCCATATTCACTCCCAGATACCTTTTTAGGACTACCCTGTGACTAACAATGAAATCTTGCGTCGTATTCAACACGCACTAAACCTTAAAAATGCACAAATCATCAAAGCTATTGAACAAGCTGACGTTACCGTTGCTCACGATAAAGTGATTAACTGGCTGAAAGAAGATAACGACAAGTCATGCGCAACGATGAAAGACAAAGAGTTAGCGGTATTCCTAAATGGTTTCATCAACCTGAAGCGTGGCAAGAAAGAAGGTGAGCAGCCAAAACCTGAAGTTGCACTAACGAACAACATGATTTTCATGAAGCTGCGCATCGCGCTAAACATGAAAGCTGAAGATGTGCTTGATGTACTAGAAGTTGTTGGTGTGAGCTTAAGTAAATACGAGATCGGTGCTTACTTCCGCAAGCCAGAAAATAAGAACTACAAAGTGTGTGAAGACCAATTACTTTGTGATTACTTAAATGGTGTTCAGTTTACTAACCGCCCAGACTCAGAAGAGTTTGCAGGGTAAGTGACTGCCTATTGATAAGTTGTCACTAACTATCAATAAATAAAAAGCGGCGAGATAATTTGATTATCTCGCCGCTTTTTGTTTTCTTTACGTCGTTTACTTAACAAGCAAACTTAACAGTACTTTGATGAAAAGACTTAGCTGTCATCTTCAGTAAAGTTTGTTGGTAACGTTGTTTTCATCTCGTTCCAAATCTGTGCGCTTGCGATACCGTAATTACGAATCACAAGTGGTAGGTTTTCACGCTCACCACTTTCACAAATAACAAACAAGTTTCTGTAGAACTCCATGGCTAAACGACGAGCTTCTGGGTTAGAGAAGTAGTAGCTGCCAACACGATCGTACAATTTACGAACACCGTTAAAAATCAGTCCGTAGATTTGGTTACCTGAATGGAATGCTAAACGTTGGAAAAGCATGTAATCGTAGAAGTTAAACGTTTTAGCAATTAAGATCGTTTGACGCTTCGCTTCATCTTTTTCTACGTCTTCTTTCACTGACTGTTTTATCTTGTCAGCATACGGAGAAGACTCTAGGAATTCATCCCATGTCGGTGCCGCAAGTAAAGCTTCACAAGATTCAATCACGTTAGTAATCGTACGCTCAGACGCTTCTTTATTTGCTTTGAATGCATAACGCATAAAGATAGGACTGATATTGGTACGTGCAGCAAGTAAGTCTTCTACCATTTTACTTGCGTTATCAACATCCAACGTCATTAACGTATCAAGAATATGAAGACCCGAGGTCTCCATAAACTGGTTAACTTTAGTTGGCTTGCCGTGTTGGATCGTCAACCAACCATCACGAGCAAGACGTTGTAGTACTTCACGAAGCGTAGTACGTGTAACACCAATCAGTTCAGAAAGCTCACGCTCTGCGGGCAAGATAGAACCTGGAGGGAAACGGCCATTCCAAATACTTTCAATGATATACTTTTCTGCAAATCCTGCCGGGCTCTTCGCCTTAATGACCATCTACACTTCAATCCAATTTAATTATTATGTTCTAATTTACTCATCATACCACTAGTCTTACCTAGCTGAAATACCCCCAAAAACTTTACTCACCCAAATATAACAATAGAGCTAAAGCTCTAAAGTTAAGCACACGTTTACACTTAGAGTTTGGAAAGCAAGTGACTATAAATCACCATTACAACAACTTATTAACACAACAAAAACCGTTAAAAATCAATGGCATTGGTCATATTTACAAGGTAATTAAAATGCAATATTAAGTTGTAATAATCACACATAAACAGTCTTTATTATGTTGATTTCAATCATTTCACTGAAATATTGATTCTAGTCGGTTTTTATCACATTTTAAGTGGTATGCTTGCGCTACTTTGATCGCGTTTCTCAACAAAAAAGAGGTATTTTTAGTGCTACAGGGCTTTTCCTGTTGACTAAATGTTATCTAAGAGTAGAGTTGCGCTCAAAAATAAGCAGTGCTTGAGTTTCTAAGGGAGTGACTTGGCAAGACCACAGAACATTACATGGAATGTAGTTTTTCTAAGTCACTGTTAGTTATAGTTTTTAATCAATTTTATAGCTCGATTCTCAAAATGTTGTATTGCTTGTCTATTCATAATCAACATAAAAGAGTATTAACATGCCGATGTCTCTCGGAAACGCTTTTATCAAGAACTTCCTTGGTAAAGCTCCTGATTGGTATAAACTTGCCATCATTTCCTTTTTAATCATCAACCCGTTTGTTTTTTTCCTAGTTGACCCATTTGTTGCGGGCTGGCTGTTAGTGGTTGAGTTTATTTTCACTCTAGCTATGGCTCTCAAATGCTACCCTCTTCAACCGGGTGGTCTATTAGCTATTCAAGCAGTCGCCATTGGCATGACCAAACCAGAAATGGTTTATCACGAACTGCAAGCAAACCTTCCTGTATTACTCTTGCTCGTATTCATGGTTGCTGGCATTTACTTCATGAAAGAACTGCTTTTGTTCATTTTCACAAAGATCTTGCTTGGCATCCAATCTAAAGTCTTACTCTCTGTTGCTTTCTGTGTTGCTGCTGCTTTCTTATCAGCATTCCTAGACGCACTAACAGTAATCGCCGTAGTTATTAGCGTTGCGGTCGGCTTCTACTCTATTTATCACAAGGTTGCATCAGGCAAAGGTACAACGTCTGCGCACGATCATACGCATGATGAAGAGATCTCTGAGCTAACTCGTGATGACTTAGAAAACTACCGTGCTTTCCTACGTTCATTGCTTATGCACGCCGGTGTTGGTACAGCACTGGGTGGTGTAATGACCATGGTAGGTGAACCACAAAACTTGGTAATTGCTAAACAAGCAGGTTGGGAGTTCGGTGAATTTATCATCCGAATGCTGCCTGTAACGCTGCCTGTTTTCTTCTGCGGTATTTTAACTTGTGCACTTGTCGAGAAATTCAAAGTATTTGGCTACGGTGCAGAACTGCCAAATAACGTTCGCCAAATCTTAGTTGAATTTGACAACAAAGAACGCGCAAACCGTACAAAACAAGACGTAGCAAAACTATGGGTTCAGAGTGCAATCGCTGTTTGGCTTATTGTTGGCCTTGCGCTTCACGTCGCTGAAGTCGGTTTGATTGGCCTTTCAGTTATCATCTTAGCAACGGCATTTACTGGTGTAATTGAAGAGCACTCGATGGGTAAAGCCTTTGAAGAAGCGCTACCATTTACTGCCCTTCTTGCTGTCTTTTTCGCAGTCGTTGCAGTAATCATCGACCAGGGACTATTTAAGCCAGTGATCGACGCCGTACTTCACGTTGAAGATAAAGGCGCACAGCTCGCACTCTTCTACGTAGCCAACGGTATCTTATCGATGGTTTCAGATAACGTGTTCGTAGGTACGGTTTACATCAACGAAGTGAAAACTGCACTGGTTGAAGGCATCATCACTCGTGACCAATTTGACCTACTTGCTGTTGCTATCAACACAGGTACTAACCTACCTTCTGTTGCTACGCCAAACGGCCAAGCTGCATTCCTATTCTTATTAACATCAGCACTTGCCCCGTTAATTCGACTGTCTTACGGCCGCATGGTTATCATGGCTTTGCCATACACTATCGTACTGGCTCTTGTTGGCCTTGCTGGTATCGTGTTCTTTGTTGAACCGATGACAGCCTGGTTCTACGATGCAGGTTGGATCATGCAGCGCACAGGTGAAGTCGTTGCTCCAGTGGTTTCTGGTGGTCACTAATCTGATTTTGTGTTGCGAAACACAATAAGTGTATCTAACTAATCAAAAATATTAGTTGATTAGGAAACTTATCCAAGATAAAAAGCTCTGAGTATTCAGAGCTTTTTTATTTTATAGACGGGATTAAATTCGTGAACTTTTTTGCAATGCTCAAAGACTTCTCTAAGGGACGTTTATCTTGGCTTTTACTGCTGGCTTTCATACTATTTTTTGAAGCGTGTGCCCTTTTCTTCCAGCACGTAATGATGCTTGGCCCTTGCGTGATGTGTATCTACGAGCGCGTTGCCATGCTTGCTATCGGTGTCGCGGCAATGATTGGCGCTATAGCTCCAAATAACCCGATATCACGTTGGCTAGGTCTTGCTGGTTGGGGGGTTGGCGCGTACAAGGGTTTGACGCTGGCTTTAGAGCACGTCGATTACCAGTTCAACCCGTCTCCTTTTGCAACCTGTGACTTATTCGTGACCTTCCCTAGTTGGGCGCCACTAAACAAATGGGTTCCGTGGATGTTTGAAGCTTACGGAGACTGCAGCAAGGTTGTGTGGCAGTTCTTAGAGCTTTCTATGCCTCAATGGCTAGTGATTATCTTCGCGGGTAACTTGGTTGCTTTCGGCTTTGTTGTTGTGTCTCAATTCGTTAAATCAAAGAATGACTAACAATTAGCTCATCATGTTCAGACACGAAAAAGTCGACCAATAGGTCGACTTTTTATTGCTTAAGCTTTTATCAATTAAAGAGAATCTGATGCTCAATCTATCAACAAGTCTCGATTAGCTGTTTTTACCGCAACATTGCTTGAATTTCTTGCCACTTTCACACGGACATAAATCGTTTCGACCAATGTCTTTAAATGGGTTCACGCTTTGTGACTTATTACCCAACATGGCTTCATCTGCCGCAAGTGCCACTTCAGAAATCATCAAATCAATCTGACCAACCAAGTCAGCAAGCGATGGCGGATTCTGAAGGCCAGCAGCGACCATTTGTTGTTGGGTTTGTTCTTCGTCGATCGCCAGCATCAATGTAGTTAGCAGCGCTTGTAGCATACGCAGCGTACCATCCGCCACGGTCACACTTTGCCACTGCTCTTCAATCGTAGGCCAAACCATCATAAAGCCTTCCGCGAAATCAGCGAATTGCTCATTAAAGTCACCTTCCGCAAACACATCGGCTAGTAAGTATTCACTACGCTGAATCAGGTTGTGCTGACGGTTAATTTGTTCCGTTACGATTGTTACCAGCTCTTTGCCCGCTTCAGGCGCGACGATAGCCAGCCATTCTTCAGGATCTAATGGCTTAGTCGCTAGATTAGATGCAAGGATCGCACCTTCAATAAACTGCGGTGTAATGTCTGTAACTTGTTCTGGTAGGCTTAATAATTGATATGTCATGAAAGCTCGAGTGTTTTAAATCATTTTGTCCATTATAGCGTTATCAGGCCCAGCATGTCGCCACTAACCGCTCAAGTAAACATGACAACAGGAGCCCCACTCTCGTAGTGACAATCCTGTGAGCAAGCCGTACAATCACGCCTCTTAATTTTTGGTCCACTCAGTTTCGGTAAAAAACAGCATGCGAGTAATACTTGGCCCTATGGAGGGCGTCCTTGATCATCTAATGCGCGAAATTCTTACAGAGATTAATGACTATGATCTCTGTGTCACTGAATTCGTGCGTATTGTTGATCAACTTCTTCCCCCGCATGTTTTCCACCGTATTTGCCCTGAATTACACCAAGGCTCTCAAACCATGGCAGGTGTACCTATTCACCTCCAACTTCTTGGACAGCACCCAAATTGGATGGCTGAGAATGCCTTCCAAGCGGCCAGCTTAGGCGCTAAAGGCATCGATATTAACTTTGGGTGCCCTGCGAAAGCGGTGAATAAAAGCAATGGTGGAGCGTCCCTGCTCAAAGAACCTGAGCTCATCTATCAAGTGGTGAAAGCTTGCCGAGAAGCGGTCCCTGCGCACATTCCCGTGTCTGCAAAAATTCGATTAGGTTGGGAACACCCTGAAGAATGCTTTGAAATTGTCGACGCGATCGAGCAAGCAAAAGCTGACGAACTTACCGTGCATGCGCGAACCAAAGTTGGCGGCTACAAAGCCAGCGAAATCAAATGGGATTACATCAACCAAATAAGAGAGAAGACCTCTCTGCCGTTGATTGCGAATGGGGAAATTTGGAACTATCAAGATGGCCAAGATTGTACTGAGGCAACGGGTGTCGATTCATTAATGGTCTGCCGCGGCGCTTTTAATATTCCAAACCTTGGTAATGTCGTTAAGCACAACCACCAGAAAATGCCGTGGGATAGAGTGATCGCACTCTTACTGCGCTATTCAGAGTTTCAAATTAAAGGGGATAAAGGCATGTACTACCCCAATAGAGTGAAACAATGGTTTGTCTATTTAAGTAAAGGCTACCCTGAAGCGAACGAACTGTTTAAAGAAATTCGTACTTTCAAGAAAGCGCCGCCTATCGTAGAGCGCCTACAACGCTATCAAGAAGAGCATTTCCACTCAGCTTAATATGTATTAGCCAGGGAGAGTCATCAGCCCCTCTCCTCCTTTAAAGCGCAAGATTTCAGTAACATGGTTAAAACTCGATTCGGTCTTTACCGGTCGTCTTAGCCACGTACAGTTTTTCATCGGCGTACTTAAATATCTCTTCAAAGTTGAGTTTGCTTTGCTCCGTTTCAACAATGCACACGCCGCCAGATACCGTGAAGCCATTAGGGATGATATCCTCAGATTTAGAGCAAACCGCACTTTTTACACGCTGCAATGTTCTGATTAATGTTTCTCGATCATCCCCTTTCAGGTAGACAACGAACTCTTCACCACCAAATCTCGCTGCAACATCACTACTTCGAATGCTATTACTTATCTGGCGCGACATATAACGGATGACATCGTCGCCTTTATCATGGCCGAAGGTGTCATTAATCGACTTGAAATCATCGATATCAAATACCGTTAAAGCGAACAACTGATCATGCTCTACGCTGCGCCAAAACGCTTCTAAACCGCGCCGATTCAGTAGCCCCGTCATTGGGTCTTTAGCAGCAAGATCTTTGAAATAACCGCGTTCAATATTGGAATTAACGTAAAAAAAGATGGTTACAGAGAATAGATACACAATGATAGCGACAATAAGGCTGTCTTTTTCATAAACGAAAAAGTGTCGGGCCTCATCAATCAAATTCAATTCGTAGTACATAGCATGATGAGATGCTACACCCTCTAGCTCAATTTTATGATAGAAAGCGGCGGAATCTCTTGGGCTAGTTAAGGTAGTATCAATAATATCGATTCGACCGGCTAAGTGTTCATTAGCAATAGCAAGTAGTTTCCCAGCATCAATATCAACCGATAACATCCCTTGATGTTCGCCTTTATGAAAGACAGGTATCGTCATACTGATCATACGGTCAAGAGAATCAAACCGATATGCAGGACCAGATAAAGTCAACAGATCAGGGTTGTTGGCTGTTTTTTGCCAATATGGACGGCTTTTGATGGTCGAAAGTAATTCCTTTCCTAACCCTTTGGCAAAATCTTCCGGTGACGAAATAACGTACCCGCGTTTATCAATAAAGTGGACACCATCGTGGTATTCATCAAGTTGGGAGAGGAATGAAAGAATAGGTGCTAGAGCTATTTTCTCCGAAGCACTTTTATAGGTACTACTTGTTTCTGTACATAAAGACTCTTCACCGACCAGCATGTAGTCAATATCAACAGAAGGGATATCGGTAGTTTTGCCTTCGGCAAGAAGCAGGCTATCAATTGGCCAAATTTGGCAGAGGCCATCAACAACCTGTTTGTTGTGGTCAAGGAAAAGAGGGTTACCTGATTTGTAGTAGTTTGAGAAACTATAATCTAGCGCAGTAACGATCTTAGTCGTTCGTTTAAAAACTTCTTCGATACGTTGAAATTCATTGCTGATATCTTTCTCTACCGAGTCAAAATGGTTCTTTGCAATCAAGCTAAGTAACATCGCTGCGATCACAGCAGGGAAACCAAAAACAAAGGTAAGGCTAAAGTGCCTGTTAACTTTCATATCATGTGCTCTTAGCGCTTAGCTATTTTCATTTACCCCATTAATATTATGACATTAATTACCGACTCTCTCGATGTAAAATAATGTAAATTCATATTAACAGCATAGCTTACGGCCAAATAACCGATTCGGAGTGAACTAAATAACCACTTATAAAAGAACAAATTAGAGAAATACGACCATTATGTTGAGTTAATTTACTAATTTCTATCAACTGTTTTAATACTGTTAACAAGATTATTTATATGCAACCTATGTTCATCATTCTAGTTATTACTAACGGCTAACAATTGCACGATCGATCACAGACTGAGGAAGGGTTACGCCCAGTTCACGAGCCGCATCCAAATTGATGACAAGCTGTGAGCTCTTCGCTGTTTTCACATTCAACTTTCCGGGCTTTTGTCCCTCAAGTATTGCCGCTACATAATCAGCAGTTTGAACACCTACGTCATAATAATCTAGACCTAAACCTGCAATGGCGCCCTTCCCTACATAAGATGTTGCCCCTGCTACGACAGGAGTGCCCGATTGATTTGCTGCTTGGATTAGATCTTCAATACCACTTGCTACCGTGTTGTCGGTCAGCGCGTAGATAACATCTGATTTTTTAGCGATAGATTCAGCTTTTGATTCCACATCATCGATAGTCAGTGCTGTTGCGGTATAAAGTTTGAATCCATTCGCTCGCGCAGCTTTCTTCAATAACTTTATCAATGCCACCGCATTGGCTTCTGCAGGGTTGTAGACAACACCAATGGAACTCGCTTTGGGGAGCAGTTCTTTAATCAACAAAACGTGTTGTGACACAGGAGAGAGATCAGAAAGGCCGGTCACGTTTTTTCCGGGGCTGTTAAGTTGTTTGACAAGCCTTGCACCGATCGGGTCGGTCACAGCGGTAAATACAATTGGAATAGATCGGGTCGCGGAGACCAATGCTTGCGAGGTAGGCGTGGCTATACCAACTAATACGTGAGGATTTTCACTAGCCAACTCTCTTGCTATTTTTGCGGCTTGAGCTGGGCTCCCATCTGCCATCTCATAGGAAAACTCTAGATTTTTGCCGGGTTCATACCCTTTCGCTCTTAACCCTTCAAGAAGCCCCAAACGTGTCGCGTTCAGATCAGGATGGTCGACAACTTGTGAGACCGAGACTTTGGCGATATTTGCCATTGCGCTGCCAGTCCATAGCAACAAAAAACAACTGAAACCAACCGTTAATACTCTTCTTACAGAACCCATTAATATTCCCTTCATCAAGCTCTCGTTGTTATTGCTCGATCTAAAGAGACAACATCAAATTCACTATTGACACTTTTACCAGTAACCATTGATAAGTTGAAGTGATATTTAACAAAAACACAACAAGGCTCGAATTATGTGAGAAAAGGTAAGTTTGCTTGAGTTATTGGGTAAGCAATGAAGTGAATAACGAGAGATAAGTGAGATGAATAATAAAGATCAAACGGAACGAATCTGAGAACAAGCCAACATCGATGTATAGCTGTCCTCAGACGATAGGGAAAGGCCAGATATTCTTAGAACCAACGTTCCATTGAAGATTTATCTAACTGGCGGAAAGCGCGATTCAAAATGATCGCCAATTCTTTATAACGAGGGCGTGGCTTCATTGGTTCCAATGCAAAACCCGTTTCGCTGATCTTCTCATGCAACTCTCGATACCAAGAAACCAATGCTGGCGGCAATTGAGTGTTCGAACGGTTACCTAACCACCACATGCCTTGAAGTGGCAAGCTGATCGCAAACAACGCCATAACAACAGCCTGTGGCATTGCATGATAATTATTGAAGACCATTTGTGTAAGAATACTAATAGCGGCTATCGCTGGCATCACTTTCACACCAAAACGCGTGGCTTTAATGATGCGCTGTTCAGGGAAGATAGCGTTTAACTCTTTTCGAACAGGCCAGAGATCCATGTACTTTTGGCCATCTTTTAAACTGCTCGCTAAACCAACTCTATTACTCATATGAGTCTCCCATTAAAAAAAAGTTGAAATCATCAACTAAAAACACAAAAATTTGACGAAAAATAATATTCTTTCAAATTTTTTTGTTATATTTGCACAATATCGCTATTATTTGCAGACCTCAATCTCATTGTTGCCCTTATTTACAATTTAAGCAACTTTGGGACGACTTCTGCAAGGAATGCAAAAGCCTCTTTTTCTGAAAAAGTGCGCTTTCACTTTAATACGGAAATTAACGTTTTTTTGACCAAGGTTAGTACGCAAGCCTATGTGCTTCGACTATTCTTGAGATTAATTTTCATCCTTAACTGATTTCGATCAGAAAAATAAACAGGTAGTCATTAATGTCTAAGCTAGTTTTAGTTTTAAACTGTGGTAGTTCTTCTCTTAAATTTGCTGTTGTTGATGCAGAAACAGGTGCTGAGCACCTAACTGGTCTTGCTGAGTGTCTTGGTCTTCCAGAAGCTCGTATGAAGTGGAAACTTGACGGCAAGCATGAAGCACAACTAGGCGCGGGCGCAGCTCACGTAGAAGCACTATCTTTCATGGTAGAAACTATTCTTGCTTCTAAGCCTGAGCTTAAAGCTAACCTTGGCGCTATCGGTCACCGTATCGTTCACGGTGGCGAGCAGTTCACTAAATCAGCACTTATCACTGATGAAGTACTTAAGGGTATCCAAGACGCTGCAACTTTTGCACCTCTTCACAACCCTGCGCACCTTATCGGTATCGAAGCCGCTCAACAGAACTTCCCTGGTCTACAAAACGTTGCTGTTTTTGACACTGCGTTCCACCAAACAATGCCTTCTGAGTCTTACCTATACGCTCTACCGTACAACCTGTACAAAGAGCACGGCATCCGTCGTTACGGCATGCACGGTACTTCTCACCTGTTCATTACTCGTGAAGTAGCTGGTCTACTAAACAAGCCAGTTGAAGAAGTTAACATCATCAACTGTCACCTAGGTAACGGCGCATCTGTATGTGCTATCAAGAACGGTCAATCTGTAGATACTTCTATGGGTCTTACTCCTCTTGAAGGTCTAGTAATGGGTACTCGTTGTGGTGACCTAGATCCTGCGATCATCTTCCACCTACACGACGCTCTTGGTTACTCTGTTGAAGAAATCAACAACATGCTAACTAAAGAGTCTGGCCTAGCTGGTCTAACTGAAGTGACTTCTGACTGTCGTTTCGTTGAAGACAACTACGGTGAGAAAGAAGAAGCAACTCGTGCAATGGACGTGTTCTGTCACCGTCTAGCTAAGTACGTTGCTGGTTACACTGCAACTCTAGAAGGTCGTCTAGACGCAATCACTTTCACTGGCGGCATCGGCGAGAACTCTGGCCCAATCCGTGAAATGGTTCTTAACCGCCTAGGCATCTTCGGCATCGAAGTTGACGGTGAAGCTAACCTTAAAGCTCGTTTCGGCGGCGAAGGTACTATCACTACAGCTAACAGCCGTATCCCTGCAATGGTTATCTCTACTAATGAAGAGCTAGTAATTGCTGAAGACACTGCGAAACTAGCAGGTCTTTAATTGATTTTTCTGACTAGCTTCACTCGAAGCTAGTCAGTTTTTCATACTACGAAAATGGGGCTCAACTTCTATTCCTACCCCAATTTAAATGTCGGTAGGAACAGAAGTTGAGCTTTTTTTATTTCCAATAGTCAAAGGTGTTCGTCAATGTCCCGTACTATTATGCTTATCCCTACAAGCGCTGGTGTTGGTCTTACTAGTGTTAGCATGGGTGTTCTTCGCGCTATGGAGCGTAAGGGCGTAAGTGTTTCTTTCTACAAGCCAATCGCTCAACCTCGTAGCGGTGGTAACCAACCTGATTTAACGTCTACTATCATCAGCGCAAACAGCGACATTAAGATTGGTGAGCCAATCGCAATGACTAAAGCTGAAGCTTTGATCGGTAGCGAAAAAATGGACGAGCTTCTAGAGTCTGTTGTTGAGCAATACAACAAGATCAACAAAGACGCAGAAGTAACGCTTATCGAAGGTCTAGTACCTACTCGTAAGCACCCATTTGCTAACCAAGTGAACGCGGAAATCGCTAAAACACTAGGCGCAGAGATCGTATTCGTTGCGACTCCGGGTACATACAACCCTATTCAGCTTAAAGAGCACATCGAAGTAGCATGTTCTAACTTCGGCGGCACTAAAAACAAGAACATCTCAGGCGTTATTATTAACAAACTGAATGCACCTGTTGATGAAGCTGGCCGTACTCGCCCTGACCTTTCTGAAATCTTCGATGATGCAGATAGCGCTCAACAAGCAAACCTTGAAGTAATGCAAATCTTCAACTCTAGCCCTATCCGTGTTCTTGGCTGTGTGCCATGGAGCATCGACCTAATCGCAACTCGTGCGGTTGATATGGCTAAACACCTTAACGCTGAAATCGTTAACGAAGGTGAAATCTCAACTCGTCGTATTAAGAGCATCACTTTCTGTGCACGTTCTCTACCGCACATGATTGAGCACTTCAAACCAGGTTCACTGCTAGTAACTTCTGCAGACCGTCCTGACGTTATCGTTGCTGCGGCTCTTGCTGCGAAGAATGGTGTTGAAATTGGCGCAATCCTACTGACTGGCGGTTACGACATTCCAGAAAGCATTGCTAACCTTTGTGCGCCAGCATTCGCTTCAGGTCTACCGATCTTCAAGGCTCAAGGTAACACTTGGCAGACGTCTCTTAACCTACAGAGCTTCAACCTAGAAGTACCTGCAGACGATAAAGAGCGTATCGAGTTCGTTAACGATCACGTTGCTAGCCACATCGATGGCCCTTGGATTGATTCTCTATCTGAAGGTACTCAAGGCATTCGTCGTCTAAGCCCACCAGCATTCCGTTACCAGTTAACTGAATTTGCTCGTAAAGCGGCTAAGCGTATCGTTCTTCCTGAAGGTGATGAACCACGTACTGTTAAAGCAGCTTCTATCTGTGCTGAACGCGGTATCGCAACTTGTGTGCTTCTTGGTAACCCAGACGAAATCCGTCGCGTTGCTGCACAACAAGGTGTTGAGCTAGGCGCTGGCGTTGAGATCATCGATTCTGCATCTGTTCGCGAAAACTACGTAGCTCGTCTAGTAGAACTTCGTGGCGCTAAAGGTATGACTGAAGTTGTTGCTCGTGAGAAGCTAGAAGATTCAGTATTCCTAGGCACTATGATGCTTGAAGCTGGCGAAGTTGACGGCCTAGTTTCTGGTGCTGTTCACACAACGGCGAACACAATCGTTCCTCCGTTCCAGATCATCAAGACTGCACCTGATGCTTCTATCGTATCTTCAATCTTCTTCATGCTTCTGCCTGATCAAGTGCTTGTATACGGTGACTGTGCGATCAACCCTGATCCAACAGCTGAGCAACTTGCTGAAATCGCTATCCAATCTGCTGACTCTGCAGCGGCATTCGGTATCGACCCACGCGTTGCTATGATCTCTTACTCTACTGGTGAATCTGGTAAAGGCGCAGACGTAGATAAAGTACGTGAAGCAACCAAACTTGCTCAAGCGAAACGTCCTGATCTAGTGATCGACGGTCCTCTACAGTACGACGCTGCTATCATGGAAAACGTTGCTGCTTCTAAAGCACCAAACTCTCCAGTTGCAGGTAAAGCGACAGTATTCGTATTCCCAGACCTAAACACGGGTAACACGACTTACAAAGCGGTACAGCGTTCAGCAGACCTAGTGTCTATCGGTCCAATGCTTCAAGGTATGCGCAAGCCAGTAAATGACTTGTCTCGTGGCGCTCTAGTAGACGATATCGTTTACACTGTAGCTCTAACGGCTATCCAAGCAGACCAAGCAGCTCAAGCTGAAGAAAAAGTAATTAACTAATTTTTCTTTTGTAGAAAGCAAAAAACCCTAGATTCTTATCTAGGGTTTTTTTATGTCTAATGCTTAAGGTTATTTGATGATCTTAAGATTAATCTAGCCTCGCCCATGGGCTGATTCTAAATCTAGCACAGGTCCTTTCGGTACAACTTGGGTTGGGTTGATACCTGTGTGGCTGTAATAGTAGTGACGTTTGATGTGATAAAAATCGGTCGTCTCTTTAATGCCTTCGATCTGGTAGAGCTCTTTTAAGTAGCCCTGAATATGGACGTAGTCTGAAATTCGCTGCTTGTTACACTTAAAATGACCAACATACACTGCATCGAATCGAACCAGAGTGGTAAACAACCTCCAGTCTGCTTCTGTGATGTCATTACCCGCTAGATAACGATGTTCACTAAGATGTACATCTACTTTGTCTAACGCCTCAAATAACGCGTCATACGCTTCTTCATAAGCTTCTTGTGTGGTTGCAAAGCCAGTACGATAAACGCCGTTATTAATGCTTGGATAGATGTAGTCATTCCACTCATCAATCTTCTTGGACAACTCCCACGGATAGTAATCATCGGTATTGCCTGTTAGCTCATTAAATTCTGAGTTGAACATGCGGATAATTTCAGAGGACTCGTTACTTACGATGGTATTGGTTTTCTTGTCCCATAGCACTGGAACCGTTACTCGGCCTGAGTAGTCAGGTTTGGCTTGAGTGTAGATTTGGTGCATGCGAGTATGACCAAACAAAGGTTCAGGCAAACCCATTTGCCAGCCTTCGCTCATCATATCGGGGCAGACCACTGTCACGTCAATGTGATCGGCTAGGTCTTTTAGCTCTCGGAAGATAAGAGTACGGTGCGCCCAAGGACAAGCTAACGATACGTATAGGTGATAACGACCACTTTCTGGCTCAAACTGCGCACCAGCTTTGTTCTCGATCCAACGGCGAAAACCCGCATCTTCACGAACAAACTTACCACCGCTTTCTTTGGTGTCGTACCACACATCGTGCCAAACACCTTCAACTAACTTGCCCATATCCAAACCTCTCTCATCCAAAAATTTTTTATACCAATCACAGTAAGTAAATGTTCAGAAATAGCGCAGAGAAAAGGCTTGAGAACAAGGAAGAATTTTTCTGTTAGTAGTTATTCTACAATCAAAAATTCTAACGCCGTTATTGAGCGTTTTAACAAGCTAGGATGAGCAGTTATTTACTACGATTGGTATTAGTATAAGAAAAGCCCACTTTTTCAAAACTAGAAGAAGTTGGCTTAGTTGTTCAAATTATTTGAAGAAGGTTGTTTTAGAGGAATCTTGGACACAAAAAAAGCGCAACTCATAAAAAAGTTGCGCTTAAGCCTGTCACAGGCTGAACCGTTTTAAATGGGTTCTAGACTTGTACGTGCAAGCAAGATACTGCGTGTACGTCATCGCCTTGAATGGTTGGCTTGGTTTGCGCGCAGGCCTCGGTTGCTTCAGGGCAACGAGTACGGAACACACAACCTGATGGTGGATTAATTGGTGATGGGAGATCACCCTCCAGCATCTGAATCGTTTTGCTGCGCTCTAAGCGTGGGTCTGGAATCGGAACTGCAGACATCAGTGCTTTGGTATATGGGTGTTTAGGGTCTGAGAACAAGGCATCTGATTCCCCTAGCTCAACAGCATTACCTAAGTACATCACCAATACACGGTCAGAGATGTGTTTCACAACCGACAAATCGTGCGCGATGAATACCAAAGACAAACCTAACTCTTTCTGTAGTTCCATAAGAAGGTTTACTACTTGAGCTTGGATAGAGACATCCAGAGCAGAAACTGGCTCATCACAAATGATCATCTTAGGCTTCAAGATAAGTGCACGTGCGATACCGATACGTTGACACTGACCACCAGAGAATTCATGTGGGTAGCGGTTAATTACGTTGGGTAGAAGACCAACCTTTGCCATCATCTCTTTAACTCTGTCTTTCACTTCCTGTTTAGAAAGCTCTGGATAGAAAGTTTGTAGAGGCTCAGCAATGATGTCTCCAACTGACATACGCGGGTTAAGCGATGCTAGCGGATCTTGGAAGATCATCTGAATCTCTTTACGAGTCTCACGACGCTTCACTTCCTGCATCTTGGTCAGGTCTTGACCTAACCACATAACCTCGCCTTCCGTTGCCTCAACTAAGCCAATAATTGCGCGCGCAAATGTTGATTTACCACAGCCAGACTCACCAACTACACCCAGAGTCTCACCTTCATAAAGGTGAACATCCACACCATCAACCGCTTTAAGATTTGATGGTTTCGCCCAAGGCCAAGCAGACTTAGCCGCAATGCTAAAGTGAACCTTAAGGTTTTTAATATCTAATAGTAATTCTTTACTCATTTTGTCCAAGTCTCCCAATCAGAAAAACAAGCACGCTGACGATCTTTAGCAAATGGCTGCAAAATAGGTGCTTCTTGCTTACAACGGTCCATTACACGGTGACAACGGTCTTGATAAGGACAACCGGTTGGTAGGCGAAGTAAGTTGGGTGGGTTACCTGGAATCGTCGGTAGAATTTCACCTTCGGTATCCAAACGAGGAATCGCTTTAAGCAAGCCTTCCGCATAAGGGTGGCTTGGCTCATAGAAGATTTCATCTACTGTGCCGTATTCCATGGTACGGCCAGCGTACATCACTAGAACTTTGTCACAAGAACCCGCAACCACACCCAAATCATGGGTGATCATGATGATTGCTGTATTGAACTCATCTTTAAGCTCGTTCAGCAATTCCATGATTTGCGCTTGAATGGTTACATCCAGTGCCGTTGTTGGCTCATCAGCGATAAGCAATTTAGGACGACATAGCAAAGCCATTGCAATCATTACACGCTGGCGCATACCGCCAGAAAATTCGTGTGGATACATAGTAATACGTTTACGTGCCTCAGGGATTTTAACCGCTTCCAGCATACGTACTGACTCTTCGAACGCTTCCGCTTTGCCCATGCCTTTATGCAGCATAAGTACTTCCATCAACTGATCACTTACTTTCATGTAAGGATTCAGTGACGTCATTGGATCTTGGAAGATCATCGCGATCTGTTCAGCGCGAACTTTGTTCAGTGCTTTCTCAGGTAGATTGAGAATCTCATTACCTTCAAACTTTGCACTGCCTGAGATGATGCCGTTTTTAGCCAGCAGTCCCATCAGTGCAAATACCGTTTGAGATTTACCCGAACCCGACTCACCAACAATACCCAGCGTTTCGCCTTGGTTGAGTGAGAAGTTCAGGTCGTTTACTGCGGTTACGGTACCATCTTGCGTGGTAAATTCGACGCGCAGATCTTTGACATCTAATAAGCTCATTATTGCTTCCTTAATCTTTTATAGCTTTTAATTGCTATTTCTTTATCTGTCTTTTGGATCAAGCGCGTCGCGCAGACCATCACCTACGTAGTTAAAGCAGAACAGCGTAACTACCATGAATGCCGCTGGGAATGCCAGTTGCCAAATAGCAACTTCCATTGTTTGCGAGCCTTCTTGTAATAGCGCGCCCCAACTTGTCATAGGCTCTTGAACACCAAGACCAAGGAAAGATAAGAATGATTCTGTAAGGATCATGCTCGGGATAAGTAGCGTTGAGTAAACCGCAACAATACCCAATACGTTCGGTACGATATGACGTGTAATGATTTTCCATTTGCTTACGCCACATACGTGAGCAGCCTCAATGAATTCTTTACTACGTAAACTCAACGTTTGGCCACGTACGATTCGCGCCATATCGAGCCAAGCAATCGCACCGATAGCAACAAAGATGAGTACGATATTACGACCAAAGAACGTCACCAGTACGATCACGAGGAACATGAAAGGAACCGCGTATAAGATCTCCAAGATACGCATCATCACTCGGTCAGTACGACCGCCAATGAAGCCTGAAGCTGCACCGTAAAGCGTACCAATCAGTACCGCTACGAATGCGCCCATCACACCAACCATAAGAGAAATACGGCCACCGATCATCGTACGAACGTATAGGTCACGACCTAAACTGTCAGTGCCGAACCAGTGATCAGCATTTGGGCCTACGTGCATTGCGTACCAGTCAGTATCATCGTAAGCATGTTGCGCCAGCATTGGTAAAAAGATTACCGATAGCACCATGATAATTAGGATAAACAGACTGATCATTGCCGCTTTGTTACGCATAAAACGAATACGCGCATCCTGCCACAAACTACGACCTTCAATTTCCAAACTCTCAGAGAATTTTTCGATCGCTTCTAAGTTTTCTTTTTTCTTCAACATAACCATGCGTCCCTGCTAGTAGCGAATTTTCGGGTCAATAAGCGCTAGTAAAATATCAACGATTGCGTTGAACAAGATGAATAGGAAACCAATCAAAATGGTTACACCCATTACTAACGAATAATCACGGTTAAACGCGGCGTTAACAAACAGCTTACCGATACCTGGTAGGCCGAAGATAGTTTCAACAACAACTGAACCTGTGATGATACCTACGAACGCAGGCCCCATGTATGAAACAACAGGTAGCATTGCTGGCTTAAGCGCATGTTTAAGAACGATATAACGGTAACTTAGACCTTTAGCACGAGCCGTACGGATAAAGTTACTGTTTAGGGTTTCAATCATGCTACCGCGAGTGATACGAGCAAAGGTTGCTACGTATAGAAGAGACATCGCGATAACGGGTAGGACGATGTACATGTACGTACCACCGTGCCAACCACCTGCTGGGAATATATGCCAGTGTAGAGAGAATAGGTAGATAAGCGCTGGTGCCAACACGAAGGATGGCATCACCACCCCGAGCATGGCGGTCGACATTATGGTGTAGTCGATCCAGGTGTTGTGCTTCAAGGCGGCAATGGTTCCGACCGTTACCCCCATCAATAATGTGAAGATAAAGGCAACAAAGCCTACCTTCGCAGATACTGGAAGTGCAACCGCAATCAGCTCATTTACTGTGTAATCTTGGTATTTAAAAGATGGACCAAAATCACCCTGAAGGATGTTGGTCAAGTACGTGGTGTACTGTTCAAATACAGGTTTATCTAAGCCATATTTAGCTTCGATGTTAGCCATAACTTCTGGCGGTAATGGACGCTCGCTTGAAAACGGGTTACCCGGTGCGAAACGCATGAGAAAGAAAGATATAGTGATCAACACCAACATGGTTGGAATCGCTTCAAATATCCTTTTCATAATGAATTTAAGCATAAACTCACTCTTTCAGTCTGTGACAATTAAAATTAGAAAGACGCTACATGCGCGCCCTGCGCATGTAGTGTCTGTATCGTTATAGTTATATTAACTTTTTAGAATCTAAGCTCTTATTATTGAGCTTTGATGTATAAGTCTTTCGAGAAGATCTTATCTTCCGCGTTGTTAGTAGGGAAGCCACCAACGTGCGGATTTAGTAGACGTGATTTCACGTATTGGTAGATAGGTGCGATAGGCATGTCTTTAGCCATTAACGCCTCAGCTTCTAGGTAAAGTGCTTCACGCTCTTCTGCTGATGTAGAGTTAAGTGCTTTATCAATGAGTTGGTCGTACTCAGCGCTATCGTAGTGAACACCACCGGTAGTGTTGTTACTCTTCATTAGCGTTAGGAATGACGACGCTTCGTTGTAGTCACCACACCAACCAGCACGTGCTACTTCGAAATCACCTGAATCTTTAGAAGATAGGTAAGTTTTCCACTCTTGGTTTTCAAGCGTTACTTTAAGGCCTAGAGTTTTCTTCCACATAGAACCCAGCGCCACAGCAATCTTCTTATGGTTCTCAGAAGTGTTGTAAAGTAGGTTGAAGTTAAGTGGATTGTCTTTACCGTAACCCGCTTCTTCAAGAAGACGAGCAGCTTCTTCATTACGTTCTTTTTGAGACATCTTGCCGTAAGCAGGAAGTTCAGGGTTAAAGCCAGCTGTGATTTCAGGCGTTAGGAAGTAAGCTGGTTTTTGACCTTGTGCTAGGATTGCGTCACTTACGATATTACGGTCAATTGCGTAAGAGATAGCCTTACGTACACGAACATCATCAAATGGTGCTTTCTTAGTGTTAAAGATGTAGTAGTAAGTACATAGGTTACCCGCTACAGATACATCTTCCGCGTGTTCTTTCTTAAGACGCTTGAAATGCTCTACTGGAAGTTCGTTTGTGAAGTCGATTTCACCAGATAGGAAACGGTTCATTTCCGCTACTTGGTTTTCGATTGGTAGGAACGTTACTTTGTTTAGAACAGTCTTATCATTGTTCCAGTATTGGTCGTTACGCTTAAGTACTAGGCGTTCGTTAACAACCCATTTATCAACAGCAAATGCACCATTACCAACAAAGTGATCTGGCTTAGTCCATTGGTCACCGTACTTTTCGACAGTTGCTTTATGTACTGGCTTAACTGTTGTGTGGCCCATCATCATTACGAAGTATGGCACCGCTGTTTCTAATTCAATAACAAGTGTGTTCGCATCTACAGCTTTAACACCTAGCTCACTCTTGTCTTTCTTACCCGCGACGATGTCTTTCGCGTTCACCATCTTGGTATATTCCATGTACCAAGCATATGGAGAAGCAGTGGCAGGATCAACTGCACGTTGCCAGCTGTAAACGAAATCTTCAGCTGTTACAGGATCGCCGTTAGACCATTTTGCGTCTTTGCGTAGGTGGAAAGTGAATGTTTTGTTGTCTGTCGTTTCCCAGCTTTCGGCTACACCTGGGATTGTATTACCTTCGCCGTCTTGGTTCACTAGACCTTCTAGAAGATCACGAATTACGTGAGATTCTGGTACACCTTGAGATTTGTGTGGGTCGATAGTCGCAACTTCAGTACCGTTACCGCGAACAAGTTCCTGAACTTTTGCTAGTTCTGTACCTGCTGGAACTTCAGCAGCGATAGAAAGAGTAGAAGTGGCAGCCACTGCCAAACCAGCACCTAGAAGAAGGGCCTGAGTGATTTTATTCTTGTACATTTAATAAACTCCAAGTTTTACGTATTGCATCCATGACTTCTTTGCTTAGTTCACTGAACGGCAGTGATTTAGATTTATTTAGCTCAAAATTTAAGCATAAAAATCTAAAACCTTACAAAGATTGAGGCACACACTATCAACCATTGAAGTAATTTGCCATAAACAAGTCGCAAAAAATCGGATAATTCTCCGACTTACTCAAGGTAACAGTGTAAATCTCTAATAAAAACCTAATGAATAGTTAATTACACATCGGGATTTATTAAAAAACAGCCTTTAGTGTTGATGTATCTGAATTGATACTTTTATTTAGCATCTTATGCTAGAACACCGTCGGCAAATTAACATTAATGCCACATGAAATCTAATTGCACATCACATATCCCCTAAATAGACTCCACTATTTGTGAGGATTATCACTTTATACAAAACAGCATAATGCACTGCACCAAAACAGATTTAGAAATGCACCAAGACAGACAAAATTACGAACCGAATTTATATGCAACTTGAGTGATTAACCATTTATTAATGCACCGCTTATTTATAAATGGCTTTGTAGCATCCACAAAAAAGCCGACCTTAATAGTCGGCTTTTTGCTGTATCAATCAACTGAGTGAATTTTGGAGCAACATCATATTACGAGAATTATTTCTCCCAGCGATCCGCAGCTTTAGTATCTGAATCGCGAGAATCAACCCAGCGAGTTGTTTCAGTGGTGCGTTCTTTTTTCCAAAATGGCGCTTTGGTTTTCAGAAAGTCCATCACAAACTCACACGCTTCAAAGGCAGCGCCACGGTGCGCACTCGATACACCAACGTAAACAATCTGGTCACCGATATCTAGGTCACCCACGCGGTGAATCACTCGCATCTTCTGGATAGGCCAGCGCGCTTCAGCTTGGTCACAGATCTCGCTCAGCGACTTATCTGTCATACCCGGATAGTGCTCTAGAGACAAACCAATCACGTTGTCGCCAAGGTTCATGTCGCGAACTTTACCAACAAACGTCACAACCGCTCCCGCAGATGTGCCTTGAGCTAGATAATCGTATTCGCCACCCACAGAAAAATCTTCAGCAGTAACTAATACTCTTGGATCAATAACTCGAGAGTCATTCATGGCTAACCTCCAGTAACAGGTGGGAAGAAAGCCACTTCGTCGCCGTCTTTCACTTCAGTCGTCAAAGGTACGATTGATTGGTTAAGCGCAGCCAGAAGCTTGCCCTCTTCCAATGCGATATCCCATTTGCCTTCTTGTGTTACAAGGTGGCAGCGAATCGCTTCAATCGTCTTGAACTGCGTATCAACTTCAACGCTATCAACACCGACAAGTTCACGAGTTTGAGCAAAGAACAGTACAGTAATCATGATTTCACCTTGAAGTGACCTGATTTACCGCCGGTCTTCTCTAATAGGCGTACATTCTCGATAACAATGTCTTTCTGAACAGCTTTACACATATCGTAAATGGTTAGTGCAGCAACAGAAGCAGCCGTTAGCGCTTCCATCTCTACGCCTGTCTTACCAGCAAGCTTACATACTGATTCGATACGAACCTTATTTTCAGACTCGATTGCCTCAAGTTGAACTTCGACCTTAGTCAGCAGCAAAGGATGGCACAGTGGAATCAGGTCCCACGTCTTCTTCGCCGCTTGAATGCCAGCAATACGTGCTGTTGCGAAAACATCACCTTTATGGTGGCTACCAGAAACAATCAGCTCTAGCGTTTCTGCTGACATTTGAACGAAAGCTTCTGCTCTCGCTTCACGTACTGTCTCTGCTTTAGCCGATACATCGACCATGTTTGCTTCGCCAGACGCGTTAATATGAGTAAATTGGCTCATGCTCAAACCACCTTATACAGAAAGATGTGGCATGAAATTACAAGGACGGTGGCTAGCATCCATCTGTTGCTTGATGATCTTAGTCCAACCTGTACGACACGCACCTGTAGAACCTGGCATCGCAAAGATTACTGTGTGGTTAGCAAAGCCCGCAATCGCACGAGATTGAATTGTCGACGTACCGATCTCTTCGTAAGATACTTGACGGAAAAGCTCACCAAAGCCTTCTACTTCTTTGTCGAATAGTGGCTTAAGTGCTTCAGGCGTGCTGTCACGAGATGTGAAACCCGTACCGCCAGTGATCATAATCGCTTGAACGCTGTCATCCGCGATCCACTTAGAGACAATCGCACGGATCTTGTACATGTCATCGATAACAATTTGCTTATCAACCACGTTGTGGCCTGCTTCTTTAGCATGCTCAGCTAGGTAACCACCTGACGTGTCATTTTCTTCTGTACGAGTATCTGAAACGGTTAGTACTGCGATGTTTGCTGCTTGGAATTTGCTTTCTGCGTGACCCATTTGCTCACCTATAATAAATTTTCAATGATTAGACTGATTCGCCCAGCTTAAAGAAGCTGAGCGATAAAATGCTTTAGAGTATGTATAGCGGGTTAACCGCCGATTGACGCCAAGTTTGGAGTCATACCGCTGTTGCCATCATGCAAGAAGTGGCTAACGGACTTGGTTTGAAGCTGAGCCTGAATTCGATCAATGAGCTCTTGCTCTTGCTGATCTTCTTGAATCAGATCTCTCAGTTCAACACCGTGGTCGCCAAACAGACATAGGTGAAGTTTACCGGTCGCAGAAACGCGCAGTCGGTTACAACTCTCACAGAAGTCTTTCTCGTAAGGCATGATCAAACCAATTTCACCCTTGTAGTCTGGGTGGACAAACACTTGTGCTGGGCCATCGTTAACCGCTTTGACTTTTAACAGCCAACCGTTAGCAATAAGCTGATTGCGAATCGCAACGCCAGATACATGATGTTTATCGAACAACTCGTCCATCTCGCCGGTTTTCATCAGCTCGATAAAACGTAGTTGAATAGGTTTGTCTTTGATCCAATTAAGGAAGGCTGGTAATTCCTGACTGTTGAGGTCTTTCATCAATACAACATTGACTTTGACTTGTTCATAGCCAACCTCAAAAGCTTTATCAATGCCTCGCATAACCTCAGTAAACTTATTTTCACCAGTGATCTGATGGAACATACGTGAATCTAAACTATCCACGCTCACGTTTATATGGGTTAAACCAGCATCACGCCACTGCCCTACTTGTTTCTCCATGCGGTAGCCATTCGTTGTCGTGGCTACTTTTTCAATGCCTGGAGTAGAGGCAACGGTATGTATGATTTCAGGAAAGTCTTTACGCAGACTCGGCTCTCCGCCTGTAATGCGGATCTTTGAGGTACCACAATCTGCAAACGCTTTTACAACGCGTTTGATCTCGGGCACACTTAAAAAAGACGAGTTTTTTTGCCCTGACGGTTTGTAACCATCCGGCAAGCAGTAAGTACATTTAAAGTTACAGACGTCTGTAACCGACAAGCGCAAGTAATAAAACTTGCGATGGAATCTATCTTCGAATTGTTGCGCCACGGAACACCTTTCCAAACACGGGAGGCATAATCATTTCCAATTAAGCCCTTGTGACAACATGTCACTGGCTCTTGATGCGTATCGGTACAGCAAATACCACTGTGCGACTTAGCATGCGAGAGCTCGGAGTTATGGCAACTGCACGTTATATTCACACGCGCAGTAGCTGAGTAATAAAATACTTAATATTTGTACGTGAATCTAGCTCTGATGACAAAAAACGGGTCACATCGGCAAAAAAAACGTATCAAACCCTCAAAATAACTCTTGTTGAGTATCTGACGAGAAGCATTTAACCTAAATTATAGTTGGTAATAATCTAACAAGAACAAAAAATGAATATTTACGCTTCAAAGAAAGTCGTAGCAATCGGTGGAGGCCATGGCTTAGGTCGCATGCTTGCTGCATTAAAAGACTTTGGTAGCAATGCAACTGGCATTGTTGCAACAACAGATAACGGTGGCTCGACCGGACGAATTCGAGACTGCCAAGGTGGTATCGCTTGGGGAGATACTCGTAACTGTATCAACCAATTGATCACTGAACCTTCCATCAGTTCGATGATGTTTGAGTACCGTTTTCGCGGCCAAGGTGAGCTAGACGGCCATAACTTAGGTAACCTAATGCTGACGGCATTGGATAACCTTTCCGTTCGCCCATTGGAAGCCATTAACCTAATTCGAAATATGCTCAAGGTCGATGTGAATATCGTCCCGATGACCGAGCACCCTTCCGACCTCACCGCGTTATCAATGGATGGTCGTTGGGTTACGGGTGAAACCAACGTTGACGACATGACAGAAAAACTGCGCATGATGGACTTGTCTCCAGAAGTGCCCGCAACCAGAGAAGCCGTTGCAGCCGTCGAACAAGCCGACTGTATCGTTCTTGGCCCTGGCAGCTTTCTGACCAGTGTTATGCCCCCTCTTCTCCTTCCAGAGATTGGGAAAGCCATCGCTGAGAACACCAAGGCTAAGGTTATCTTCATTGAAAACCTTTCGCCAGAACATGGCCCTGCAGGAAAAATGACGCTTCAAGAACAGCTTGAATGGTGCGAACGTACCTGCAAAGCGAGAAAAATTGATGTTGTGCTGGGCAATGCGCCGCACCCTGAACTTGAAGGGCTTTGGAACTGCGTGACCACCGATCTTGCCTCTCCTAATCGAGATTGGCGACACGACCGTTTAAAGCTTCAACAAGCGATTCGGGCTCAACTGGCTTAGTGGCTTAGTGGCTTAGTGGCTTAGTGGCTTAGTGGCTTAGTGGCTTAGTGGCTTAGTGGCTTAGTGGCTTAGTGGCTTAGTGGCTTA